>JBBUFS010000006.1:0-59311 GCA_038056395.1 Patescibacteria group bacterium
TCGGACGGCCCGGAATTTTGGCTGATTGTTTTTCCACTAACTCCTCAATAATGTTTAGATTATTTTGTTTCGCAAAGGCGCGCAATTCTGTGATTTGCGCTTCAATGCTCAAAATTTGTTTATCCTCTACATCAGTGGATTTGCGGGCGTACAAAAAGAATTTTTGCAATTGATTATTGTTCATAAATTTTGTAAATTATTAAAACTTAAATGGCCGCCCTTGGTGCGCTCAACTCGATTGCTCAAGCTGAATCCAAAGACGGCCATTAAAATAAGAAATCGAATCGTTGAGCGCAAATTCATTATAGCAAAAATTCTTTTTTGGGGCAAAGCAAATACAAAAATCGCAAGGGATTTCGAACCTCCGCTTGGCCGCGCGCGAAGCGCGCGGAAACCCCCAAAATCAATGGGCGGCGCTGTGCGCCGCCCACGAAATGGTTGGTCAAAAATCCGAAAGTCAAATCTTGGAGTATATTTATGATTTCGCTCGAACCTACTTTATCAAAAATTCCTAAAAAAATCCATTCGTTCCGCCCCGCCGCCCGCCGCCGATTACGGCGGCCTGCCTCGCAGAAAAATTTTCTCTACATTTTTTATTTTGCGCGCGCCGGTTTTTTCTTCTAAAAGGAAAAGAAAATTTTTCTGCTTCGGCTTCCGCGCTCAAAGCGCGGGGCGGCGGGGCTTCGCTTCGGCTCGCGGGCAAAAAGGAAGGGGGTTGGGGGGAAGGAATTTTTGCCCGCTCGCCCGCTCTTTTTGGCGGCTAAAATTACTTAACAACCCACGCACTATCCGAAATAACTATTATTTGCTATAATATACATATATGGAAACCTCCTCTAAAAAACAAGATCAAAATTTGGCCATCTTGAAAGATTTGCATTCGGAAGAGGATGTCAAGGCAAAAATAGTTATACCTTATTTCAAGAAGCTCGGATATAAAGACGAGCAGATTTTCTTGAATGTACCGATTAAGGCATTTTTAGGGCGGCAATCTAAAACCGTCTATGCCGATTTGGTTATTAGAGATGGTGCAAATCCAATTATTATTGTTGAGGTTAAGAAACCGGGAATCCAACTTGATGAAATTCACAAAGAACAGGCAATATCTTATGCTCGACAATCCGAGAGGGTTGTTCCGATTGCTGTAGTAACCAATGGCATTTCTTATAAGATTTATAATGTAAAGACGAAGCAACAGATTCCAGAGATTCCGAAAAAATCAGACCTGATTTCCTTCCTCTCGGAAATAAAAATTAGCAAAGAGGAAATCGAAGAAGCTGGCCGTTTCATTATCGAGGGCTATGAAAATGTACAGGAGATAAAAGTGGCGTTGGACAAGTGTCACGATATTATTAGAGGTAACGACGGCCTTGATCCTATAAGTAGTTTTGACGAGGTTAATAAACTTATTTTTGCGAAAATACAAGAAGAAAATCGTGCAAAGAAAACGGGTGTAAACCGCTTTACAAGGGATTTTATAAAAGATAACGCAATTGAGGAAATAAATCGCATTTTTCAAGATGCTAATGATGATTTCGGAATCAATAAAATTTTTACCAGTGATGAAAAAATTAAATTGAGTTCAGCAACCCTTATATCAATTGTTGGGATATTAGAGCAGAAAGCGATTTCTCAAACAAAAGATGACCTCATCGGATTAGCTTATGAATCTTTCTTACCCTCAATTTTCAGAGGTGAGGGACTGGGGCAATTCTTTACTCCTGACAGGATTAAAGAGTTTATGATCGAGATACTCGATCCGCGAGTTGGTAATCTGATTATTGATCCGGCTTTCGGTAGCGGTGGTTTTTTAGTATTGTCGTACAAAAGATTGCTTGGAAATATCAAAAGTAGCAACTGGAATCAGACTAAAAAGGACGAAGAAAAATCAAAACTATCTTCGGAGTATTTGTATGGTATTGAAATAAACTCTCGATTAGAAATTGCGTGCAAAACAAATATGTATTTACACGGCGATGGACGAACAAAAATTTATAGAGGTAATGGATTATTGGACACGGACGACATAGAAGAAGGAAAATTTGATATTGTTGTTACAAATCCGCCTTTCGGCGCAAAAATAGATAAAGAAGAAATTTTGAATAAGTTTGAATTAGGAATCAAGCGGAACAAGCAACAATCAGAAGTTTTATTTTTGGAGCGTTGTGTGCGATTAGCCAAGCCGGAAACAGGACGAATTGGAATAGTGTTACCAGAAAGCGTATTGATGAACACCAACTTTCAACCAGTACGAGATTGGCTTGATCAGAATGTTACGATTGATGCCATTTTTAAGATGCCGAGTTACGCCTTTAGTCCTTCGGGCGCATCAGGAATTCAGACAAGCTTGGTCTTTTTGACTAGAAGAAAGCCCACCTCTTTTGATTATAAAATTTTCATGGGCAATGTAACTAAAATTAGTTTTGACGCAAATAATCGTCCAGACGAAGATTATTTTCCTAACGCCACTTGGCACTATCAAGAATTCAAGGTAAAGAATAAGGAAATGTTTGATGATGATAATTATTATGTCATCAAGAGAAATGACGGTGAATTATTGTCAGTAAATTTCTATAAGCCAAAATATCTTAAATTGCTTAAAAAAATCCGTAAAGAAAAATATTTAAGACTGGAAGATATTTTGAAGAAAGATAAATATTCCATTGTTGATGGTCCGTTTGGCACCCAACTTCATGTTTCCGATTATAAAACCGAAGGAATCCCAGTCCTTCGGGTAAAAAACATTGGGATAAACGAATTTATCAACAAGGACTTGGTCTATATCTCGAAAGATAAGCACAAGGAATTGATTAGAAGTAGAGTCAAAAAAGGCGACATTCTAATAGCTAAAACTGGGGCGACATTCGGTAAGGCGTGTTTATTTCCAGATGATCTTTTTCCAGAGGCAAACATTACTGCCAGTTGTTGCAAGATTAGTGTTGATCCCAGCAAAGCAAATCCATATTTTGTTGCAGAGCTGATAAACTCCCCAGTCGTTTATAGTCAGTTGGAGCGTTATTCTCAAAAAGCCGCACAGCCAGGATTTAATATGATAGAGTTAAGGAAAGTTATCATTCCCGATATTCCACTTGAAAAACAAAATCAGATAGCGGATAGTATTAAAAAACGGAAAGGATTGATCAAAAAACTTAAGCTACAAATTAACTCCGAATCAAATATGATTAAGGAGGAGATTGATAATTTGTAGCTGGCCGCCAAAAAGAGCGGGCGAGCGGGCAAAAATTCCTTCCCCCCAACCCCCTTCCTTTTTGCCCGCGAGCCGAAGCGAAGCCCCGCCGCCCCGCGCTTTGAGCGCGGAAGCCGAAGCAGAAAAATTTTCTTTTCCTTTTAGAAGAAAAAACCGGCGCGCGCAAAATAAAAAATGTAGAGAAAATTTTTCTGCGAGGCAGGCCGCCGTAATCGGCGGCGGGCGGCGGGGCGGAACGAATGGATTTTTTAGGAATTTTTGATAAAGTAGGTTCGAGCGAAATCATAAATATACTCCCAAACTATGGATAAACAAGAAACCGAGCAAAAAATAAAAGGACTTGAGAAGGCGATGGCCAGCGCTGATTTTTGGGATGATAAGGAAAAGGCACAGGCTGTTATAAAAGAAATTCAAAAACTCAAAGATGAGTTGGAAGGAATAGGACAATATGATGCGGGGGATGCGGTTATGACAATTTTTTCCGGCGCCGGAGGAGATGACGCCGAAGACTTTTCGGCTATGCTTTTGAGAATGTACTTCAAATATTTTGAAAAAATGGGATGGGGATATTCTGTCTTGCATGAAAATCAAAATGATAATGGAGGGTATAGAAATATAACTGTTGAAATTTTAGGTAAGAGCGCCTATGGAATACTTAAGAATGAGTCGGGTGTTCATCGATTGGTGCGTATTTCTCCATTTAACGCTAATGCAAAAAGGCACACCAGTTTTAGTATGGTTGAAATTATTCCCAAGTTTGAAAAGCAAAATGAAAAAGATATTGAATTAGATGAAAAAGATTTGAAGGTAGAACTTTCACGCTCATCAGGTCCAGGCGGCCAAAATGTAAACAAAAGAGAAACGGCCGTGCGGATAGTTCATTTGCCGACAAATCTTTCAGCACAGGCAGATGGGGAGAGGAGCCAGGCCCAAAATAAAGAAAAAGCTCTGGCAATTTTGAAAGGCAAGATTTATAAAGCTTTGGAAGATAAAAGAATAGAAAAGCGGGAAAATATGTATATAAGTAAAACCACTGAAATAGAATGGGGCAGCCAAATCCGCTCTTATGTCCTGCATCCTTACAAAATGGTCAAAGACCACCGCACCAATGTGGAAACCTCTGATGTCGAATCTGTCCTTAACCAAGGCAATCTGGATAAATTTATAGAGGCAAAAAAAAATTTGTCTCGCTAATCGAGATTTGTAAAAAAATAAATTGTAGTATAATAAACCTATGTCTATCATCTTTGATAATGTCTCAAAAAAGTATAGTGATAACTGCGTCGCTTTGGATAAGGTTTGCTTTGTTGTGAAGCCGAATGAATTTGTTTCCATCGTGGGTCCGTCGGGAGCAGGCAAGACAACACTTTTGAAGATGCTTCTGGCGGAAGAAAAACCGACGGAAGGCAAAATCATGCTACATGATATTGACATCAATTTTCTTTCCAGCAAGGATATGAATTTTGTGAGGAGGAAAATAGGAGCGGTTTTTCAGGATTTCAGATTACTGCCGCAAAAAAATGTTTATGAAAATATCGCCTTTGCCATGGAGGCGGCCGGCCGGCCGGATGAGGAAATAGAATCAGATGTGCCTCATGTCTTGGAACTGGTTGATTTGGGCAATAAAATTTGGAATTTTCCGCACGAACTTTCGGGTGGCGAAAAACAGCGGGTGGCCATTGCTCGAGCAATTGTCAACCAACCTGATATAATTATTGCGGACGAGCCGACTGGTAATTTAGATCCGATCAATACTTACGATATTGTCCAGATTTTTAAAAAGATAAATGATTTAGGCACGACGGTGGTGCTCACCACCCACAATAAGGGAGTGATTGACTCAATCGGCCGGCGGGTTATTACTATGCAGGAGGGCAAGGTAATTAGAGATGATAAAACAGGCAAATACATTTTATAGTTCAATAGTTCAATCACATTCACTACAAGTAAATTCACTATAAATAAAATGGAAAAAACAGAATTTAAAACAAAATTAAGAAGAATAACCAAAGCAGGTTTTTTTAATTTTTGGCGGAGCGGCTATGTTTCTTTTGCTTCAATTTTGGTGATGGTTATCACTCTTTCAGTTATCGGCTCGGTTATTTTTGTCAGTGCCGTTTTAAATACAACTATGCAGGAATTGCGCAATAAGGTTGATATCAACGTTTATTTTATTACTACTGCCGCGGAAAATGATATTCTTTCCTTGAAAACAAAGATAGAGGCTCTGCCTGAAGTAAAAATGGTGGAATACACAAGCCGAGAAAAGGCCTTGGAAAATTTCCGGCTGCTGCACGAAAATGACCAGATTACTCTGCAAGCTCTAGAAGAATTGGGAGACAATCCGCTCGGAGGATCACTGAACATAAAAGCCAAAGAGCCGTCTCAATATGAAGGCATTGCCAATTTTCTGAATGAAGAAAACATTCTTTCCAACGAAGGCAATAAAATAATTGACAAGATTAATTATTTTGAAAACCGAACTGCCATAGACAAACTTTCCCGCATCATAGATTCGGCTGAACGCCTTGGTTTGGCCATCTCCTTGGCTTTGGTGCTTGTTTCAATCATCATCACTTTCAACACCATTCGCCTAGCCATTTATATTTCCCGCGAAGAGATTTCAGTGATGCAACTGGTTGGCGCCAGCCGAAATTATATCAAGGGACCTTTTGTGGTTACCGGAGTGATTGTCGGGCTTATTTCAGGGCTGATTACCATGCTCTTATTCTTTCCCATTTCCTACTGGCTCGGCAGTACCACCCAAAACTTTTTTATCGGCTTCAATATTTTTGATTATTATTTAGGCAATTTCTTTGAAATTCTTTTCATAGTTATCGGTTCTGGCATTATCATCGGGGCTCTATCAAGCTTCTTGGCCGTTCGCAAGTATTTAAAGTTGTGATATGTTGATAGTATAAAACTTGAACGGGATGAAAAAAAAGAATCACAAATACATTTTCGTAGTGGGAGGAGTGATGTCGGGAGTCGGCAAGGGAATTGCGTCATCATCTATCGGAAAGATTCTTCAATCAAAAGGCTTCAAGGTCAACCCCATAAAGGTTGACCCTTATTTAAATGTGGATGCCGGCAATATGAATCCGACTGAGCACGGCGAAGTGTTTGTGCTGGATTCCGGACTGGAAACAGACCAGGATATGGGCAATTACGAGCGCTTTTTGGAAATGAATTTAAACAGCGAAGATTATATGACTTCCGGTATGGTTTATAAGCATGTTATAGAAAAAGAGCGCAATATGGGATATCGCGGCAAGTGCGTGGAGGCCATACCGCATATCACCGAAGAAATTTTGAAACGAATAAAAAGAGCGGCTGACAGCCACGAATCAGACATATCTCTCATTGAAATTGGCGGCACCATAGGCGATTACCAGAATATTCTTTTTATTGAAGCGGCTCGAACGCTTAAAATAAAATATCCGCAGGATGTCATTTTTATTATGGTCAGTTATTTGCCGGTACCGGGATCGCTCGGCGAGATGAAAACTCGTCCGACTCAAAATGCGGTGCGCCAGCTTAATTCTTACGGCGTTCAACCGGATATTATCATTGCTCGCGGGGTTCAGCCTCTTGATTACAAACGCAAAGAAAAAATCGCCATGGCCTGCGCCATCGCGCCGGAAAATGTCATCTCGGCGCCGGATATTGAAAGCATTTATGATGTGCCGCTTAATTTTGAAAAAGACAAAATCGGCAGCATTATATTGAAAATTTTTCACCTGCGTTCCAAAACCAACGGCAATTCACTGAAAGACTGGAAAGAATTTGTGCATAAAAAAACTAGAGCCAAAAAACATCTGGAAATTGCGGTGGTTGGCAAATATTTTGACACGGGCGATTTTGTTTTATCCGACGCTTATGTTTCGGTCATTGAAGCTGTAAAATTTTCCTCTTTTTGGAGCGGCGCCTGTAGCAAATTGACGTGGATAAATTCAAAAGAATACGAAGCTGACCCCAAAAAAGTTTCCGAACTGAAAAAATATGACGGCATTATTGTGCCGGGCGGATTTGGAGAATCAGGCATTGAAGGCGTTATCATATCTATTGAATATGCCAGAATCAACAAAATACCTTATCTCGGTCTTTGTTACGGCATGCAATTAGCCGTTATTGAATTTTGTCGGAATGTTATAGGATGGAAAGACGCTCATACAGCTGAAATAAATCCGGCGTCGTCTCACTTGGTCATTAACATTATGCCGGAACAAAAAAAACTTTTGGCGGAAGAAAAATATGGAGCTACCATGCGCCTTGGAGCTTATCCGGCTGTTTTGAAAGAGGAAACAATCGCCAAAGAATCTTATGGATTAAGTGAAATTTCGGAAAGGCACAGGCACCGCTATGAAGTTAATCCGGAATATATAGCGGACATAGAAAAAGCCGGCCTAATTTTCTCCGGCATTTCGCCTGATGGCAAACTGATGGAAATTGCCGAACTGCCCAAGTCTTTTCATCCTTTTTTCCTCGGCACCCAATTCCACCCCGAATTCAAAGCCCGCCCGCTCCACCCCCATCCTCTTTTCACCGCTTTCATCAAAGCGGTTATTTCCAGGCGAATAAAGCACTAAGCGATATTTAAAGTTATAAACACCAGCTCTTGCACTAAAATATTTTTTGTGATTAAATGAAAGAAGCGGAACTGTTTGCGATGGTTGGGACAGGCCGACGCGTCATCTAGCGCCGGCCTTTTTTTGTCTAAAATTTACAAACTACGCGATTTATTGAAAAACAAAGATAAATTTGCAAGCCGGCCGTCTCGAGTTAGAACCGTGTGGTTCCTTATATTGCAATACTATTTTAACAAATTTTTCGACTTAATTTCGACGCGTCTCGAGCGTAACAGTTTTTATGAAAATTTCCTTTCACGAACCGCAACTATTATGGACAATAAAGTCACTACAAGATTAAAATTCATTCTAAATTTTTTCTTTCTATCCTCTATTTTTTGTTCCAGCTCATATCGATTTCCAATTTCCTTAACTTTACACACAGGAAATGTAATCTTATCAAAATCTAAATGCGGACAAGATCCAAGAACCGCTAGAGAAAAATCAGTGCCAATAATTAGCTGCTCACTGCCTGGGTTATTCATATACTTAAGATTCTTATCTAAATCCGGAGGCATATTAATATAAGGAGCATTTTTTATTGCCATTCTTAATATAAATGTAGGAACAAGAGAATCTATTTTATCTTGATTTGTTAGGACTAGTTTCGTTAAGCTTTTAAATTCAGCTGAGCTTGTGCCAGTATTAAATAATCCATGTTGGAGACCTGGGCCAGAACTATAAAGTGCATTTACTGCTAACCTCAACTTTGAAGTTCCAGTTATTAAATCGTAGAAAGTAGTTTTTTCTAGATAATCATAGCCAACTGTCACTAATGGAACTATTAAAGTTGCAAGTAACCAAAATTTATTTCTCTTTATCCAGTTAGCCATAATACACCTCAAGTGCTCGAGAGTCGTACAGGTCTCGTGCTAGCTCAAGTTGGCTACGGGACTTGGATTCGAACCAAGATTAATGGATTCAGAGTCCATTGTCCTACCATTAGACGATCCCGTAATGGCTCTAAAATAACAGAAAAAAATCGTTTAGTAAATTGATAGTACGCCATTGGGGTGATTTATTTATCATAGGCCAAAAAATACTTGAAATAGAGTTAATGATGCTCGGCGGATTCGGCCTCAATTTTAGTTTTGTGGATTGTGCCGGCGGGATGGTTGGGGGGAGTGTAAATGGTATAAAGCTTCATGGCCTTGTTTTCGGTGTTTATAATATTATGGCGGGTGCCGGCCGGAATGACAACGGCAAAGCCGTCTTCAATCTGAGTTTCCTCCCCGTTCAAAATCGCTTTGCCTTTTCCTTCCTCAATTCTTATAAATTGGTCAACATCATGTACTTCCTCGCCGATGTCTTCGTAAGGCAAAAGAGACATCACCACCAGCTGGCTTTTCTCGGTAGTGTTTAAAACATTTCTGAAATTTTCATTTTCTTCCGTGTCTTTTTCCAAATTTTTTATATAGGCCATATTGTTTGTTATTTAAATGATAATATAAAAATTGTAGCACATTTTGTATTTTTTTATTACATGATATTATAATATATAAATATGAAAAGTTATATTTGGATAGGAGGCATAATTGTCATTTTAATCGCTCTGATGTTTTTGAGTGCAGGCGGGTCAGATATTAAACCGCTCTTTAAAGTGGATGCGGTCCATCCGCTGGATAATGTCAAAGGCAATGCCAGTTCATCGGTGTTGATAATAGAATACAGCGATTTTGAATGTCCGGCTTGCCGCACCTATTATACAATAATGAGAGAACTGCTGGTAGAATTCGGAGATAAAACAACTTTTGTTTACCGGCATTTTCCCTTGATTGGCATTCACGCTAACGCCGAATTCGCCGCGCGGGCGGCAGAGGCGGCCAGCAAACAAGGCAAGTTTTGGGAGATGCATGACTTGCTTTTTGAAAAACAAAACGAGTGGGCCAAGGTGGCCGATGTTGAACCGATGTTTGAATCCTACGCCGTTCTTCTGGGAATATCGGTTGAACAGTTTAAAACGGATTGGCAATCCAAAGCCGTCAAGGATTTTGTGAAAGTCCAAAGGTCAAATGCTACCAAATTGGGGCTTCAGGGTACCCCTTCATTTTTTATCAATGGCAAGATAATCCAAAATCCGAATTCAGTTGATGCTTTTAGAGCTGTAATCAAAGAGGCTTTGGGTAATTAAAAGTAATCAACATTTTTACTTTCTCCATGCCGTTGTTGGGTGTAAAATGTGAGCATGAATGGGAGGCTTAAATATTTTTTGTATGTTTTAATTGGTCTGGCCGCGGTCCTTTGGCTGATTGAAAGCTATGGCGGTTCTTTCCGTTCAAATTCAGCCAACGCCTTTGAATGGGAAAAGTCGGTCAATATTTATTTTGGAAACAGCAACAAAGGCTCATCTGAAGAATGTTCCAAAGTTTTTCCGGTTGCTCGCACCATCTTGAATGCCGAAACTTTCGGGCCTGGGGCTTTAGAAGCGCTCTTGAACGGAGTTTCAGAAGAGGAAAAAACAGCCGGATATTTCACCAGTATCAACGACGGAGTTCTGCTCCGGAAATTTGAAATAAAAGACAAGATTGCTTATATAGATTTTGATCCTAGTTTTAATGAGGGTATGGGTGGCTCCTGTCGGGTCACCAATGTTAAATCTCAAATTGAAAATACTTTGAACAATCTGCCTGATATTGACTCAGTGATTATCTCCGTGGACGGCAAAACCGAAGGTGTCTTAGAGCCGTAAGATTTATCTCGTATCTTTTTTTGGGATAAAAAGCAAACCGGAAAGGGTGAAGAAAGCAAGGAAGTAAAAAGAAGTGGAATAAGAAAAAAAATAAATAATCGGCAGAACAAAAAGAGGAACGATAACATAAGAGAGCGGGCGAGTCATACGAAAAAGACTGATCAGGCCGGTATCTTCTTCTTTAACATGTTTGAAAAAATAACTCTCGCTGGAAACTTCAATCAAGGCGGCGCCGATGCGGGTAATAAAAAGAACCAAAGCCCAAATCCAAAAAACAGGAGTGGCTAGCATGGGAATTATAAAAGTGGCGAGAAACATTATTATAAATCCGGCGATGAGCAATTCTTTTTCTCCCATTTTTTTATCGCTCAAAATGCCGGCCGGCAATTCAAAGAGCAAAAATGGCAAAAGCATAATCATAAACACCCATCCTATTTTGTCCCAGCCAAAACCTATTTCTCTGCTTAAAAGAAGCGGCAGATATATAACCATCCAGGCATAAAAAAAGTTGAGTATGAACTGGATTGTGATAATTCTAGCCTGATCTTTTTGTTTTGTCAGTGATACAATGGCTAAAAGAATATTTGAATCCGCTACGTCAGCTCTTTGGGTGTTTTTAAAAAATAAAATGACTATCAGAAAAAGGGGAATTAAGGCCAAACCGGATAAGAAATAAACTTTGCTAAAGCTGTTTTGATTTATCAAAAAAACCAGAGCCAGAGGCGAAAGCACCCATGCGATATTTGAAATAGCCAAGAGGACGCCCCGCCTGCCGCCGGTAGTGCCTTCTATTTTTATTTCTTGCTCTAAATTTACATCAAGACAGAAATAAAGCATTGAAGCCGCTCCGATTTGAATAAGAAACAAAGAAATGACCAAGTTTGTATCATTGATGCTTCCCATACCAAAGGCAGCCAAAATTTCCAAAGCTATAAAAAACAGGAAAGTCAAAACACTGCCATATTTGCGCAATAAAAACGGAGCCAGAAGAAGAGAAATGACAGCTAGTAGGGAGCCAAAAATATACAAAACACTTAGAGTATTATTTCCAACAAACTGCCCAAGAAGGGAAGAATTGACATAGGAAATCAGGGCAAAATGAACTGCCATCAAAAACCCTCCCAGATACACCAACCACAATTTTTTGTTTGAAGCCATTATTCTATTATACCTCATACCTCAGATGAGGTTTTAAACTCCCAAGATAACTGGTATTACTATGGGATGCTTGGCGGTTTTTTGGAAGAGGAAACGAGAGACGGCATCAGTAACATTGTCTTTTATAAAATCAAAATTTATGGGGTTGGCGCCTCGGGTTGATTCTTCAACTGTTTTTTTAATAATCAGCCGAGTTTGCCCCAAAAGTTCCTGGGATTCTCTCAAATAAACGAAACCGCGGGAAATAAGGTCGGGCGATTTGCGCAATTTACCGGTTTTCAAGTCAATGATGGCCACGATGACAAACATGCCGTCATCGGCCAGCATCTTCCGGTCTCTCATCACCACTTCCTGCACGTCGCCGATAGCAAAACCGTCCACCATCACCAAATCGCTAGGCGCCTTTTCTTTCAATATTTTTATTTTATCGCCTCTGTCCTGTATTTCCACAATGGAGCCATTGTCCGGAATAATAACGTTTTCTCGGGGAGCGCCCAAAGATTGGGCCAGCTCAGCATGCTGACAAAGCAGATAGTGATTGCCATGCACCGGCATAAAAAATTTATAATTGATTCTCTGATGAATCCATCTCAGCTCGTCACGGTTGCCGTGGCCGGAAGCATGGATGTCCGAATCAAGATAGGTGATGACTTTAGCTTCGGAGCGGTAAAGATTGTCTTTTAGTTTGACGATGGATTTATAGTTGGTGGGTATAATGGAAGAAGAAAGCAGAATGGTATCAGTTTTTCTGATATGGACATATTTATGACTTTTGTTGGCGATGCGCATTAAAGCGGCAAATTCCTCGCCCTGGGAGCCGGTGACCAGCATCACTATCCTGTCAGGAGGATAATTTTCAATTTCTTCCACTGGAATTATATTTTTTATATCAGAAAGCTTTAGAAACTTGATAATCTCCAAATTGGTCTTCATACTTCGCCCTTCTACCACTATTTTCTTATTATATTTCTCAGCGGTCTTAATAATGGCAATAATGCGCTCCACTTGGGAGGCGAAAGTGCCTATAATCAAGCGGCCTTTGGTTTGTTTGATGAATTTCTCTATATTCTCAGTAACCACATTTTCCGCCAGAGAAAAACCGGGCTTCTCAATGCTGGTGGAGTCCATAGTCAATAGCAGCACTTCCATATTTTTAAATCTTTCATATTGCCTCTCTTCCTCTTCCGTCGGCACCCCCTTTATATTATCCACCCGCACATCTTCAATGAAGACAATGTTGCCGTAGGGGGTTTCAATGATAAGCCCCATTGAATCAGGGATAGTGTGAGAAATGGGAAAGGTGGAAACTCTTATCTTGCCGCAGACAATTGTTTCGTCGCCCTCGATCACTTTTATATCCAAGGGTTTTAGATGGGGAAATTCCTCCTGGCGCTTCTGAATCATAATGGCTCCGAATTGGCGAACATAGATTGTTGGATAGCCGATACGATCTATGATATAAGGAATGCCGCCAATATGGTCCAAATGGCCATGAGTAATAAAAAGACCGCGAATTTTTTCTTTTCTTTCCTCCAGATATTTGGTGTTCGGCAATATGTAATCAATGCCCGGCGAGTCTTCATCCTTGAACTGAAAACCGGCGTCAACGACTATGATATCATCTCCCATTTCTATGGCCGTCATATTTCTGCCAATCTCTTCCGTTCCGCCCAGTGGAATTATTCTGATGCTCTCCCCGATTTTTGGCAGAGACAAAGTCTCCGTTGTCTGTTTTAACGGAGGTCTTTGATTTTCTGCCGGACGAAATCTGCTGCTTGAATTAGAAAATCGCTTGCGAGAGAAAGGTCTTGGTTTTACGCCTCCCCTTGGTCTTTCCGGAGCATGAAAGCTTCTTATTCTATTTCTATTTTGACTAATCATTTTTAAAAAATTTCCAAACTTTATCTGTTTCTATAAACCATTTACTAACAAAGAGAAATCTTTCATTTAAGAAAGAAACATCTTTTAGGGCAATGTTTTTTACTTGGGGCGCTTTTAAGTACAGCAGAGAAGGAGAAAACAGGAAAATGACTGGCATATCTTTCTTAATTTCCAAAACCACCAATTCTTTTTTAAGCATTTTGATTTGATTGTCTGTTTCTTTTTGAATTTCTTCCAGCATTTTATCAACCGTGATATTTGCATAAAGCGAAACATTGAGCCCCGGGTCGTTTCGTTCCGAAGAATGCCAAAACGGATAAAGGTCGCTTTCCTCTGCCACCACTTCTCCAAAAAGGAGGGCGTCATATTTTCTCAGTCTGATTATGTTTTGACTTAGATCTCCAGCCTCAAAAACTTTTATGGAAACATCAGCCCCTATTTTTCTCCAGGATTCCTGCAGAATTTCAGCTGTTTTTTTGAGTTCCGGCGCATCGGAAGTGGAGATGGAAAAACTGAAAATAACCGTTCCGGTTTTTGTTTTTTTCTCCAAGATGCCGTCTTTGTTTTCCTTCCAGCCCGCCTTTGATAAAGAAGCTTTAGCCGCTTCAATGTCTTCCCCCGACTTTTGGGAATCTTTTTCAATATTTGCCGGTGTCGGGCCATCCAAAACTCTGCCAAAACCATAAAGAACTTCATCAACTATTCTTTGCTTGGGAGCAGCCATATTCAAGACCTCTCTGATTTCTTTGTTTAAAAAAACGGGAGCCGTATTTTGATTAAGAAATACTCCAAAGACTCTGGGCAGAGAAACTTCATTAATAAGATTTTTATCAGGACTCATTTTTTTTATGGCCAACGGACTCAGACCGGGGGTGCTTTCCACGGTTTTTTCTTCATAAGCTTTTGCAAGCCCTGTTTCATTCTGGAAAAATTTAAAAGTAATCGTTTTTATTTTTGGCCGGCCGAGAGCATATTTTTTCCAGGCGGTCAGAATGATAGTGGTTGGTATACCCCCAGAATTTCTGGAAATTTTTTCCACTTTGTAAGGGCCGGAACCAATCGGGTCTATATTGAATTGGCTGAACGGAAATTCTTCCGAAGAAGCGTTTTCCCATATATGTTTTGGCAAGATGCCCAAGGTGAGAACATATAAAAATGGAGTGTAGGGTTTATTCAAAGTGAACCTTATTTCCTTTTCATTTATCTTTTCCGCCAGCACCCCTTTCCAGTTTGCATTTTTGGGGCTTTTGATAATTGGATCCAAAACTTTTTTAATGGTAAAAATGACATCATCGCTTGTAACCGCTCGGCCGTCATGGAAATAAGCGTTGTCTTTTATTACGAAATCATAGACAGCGCCACCCTCTTTTACTTCATAGGAACTGGCCAAATCTGGTTCCAAGCCGCCTTTGTCCGAAACCTTCAAAAGTCCGGAGTATATAAGAGAAGAAAGGTCTTTATCGGTATCTGAAATAGCCAATATCGGATTTATAAATCGGGGAGAGCCAATCAGTCCTTCCGTAAAACTGCCGCCAAAACTCGGCACCTCTATTAGAAATAAATTGTTGATGCGGAATACAAGTATCAGGCCGCTGACAATCACGATTAAAGAAATCAGAAAAAAAAACATTTTTTCTGAATATCTCATTTTCTTTTCTATCTCCTCTATTTTTCCAATAAAATTAAAATGGCGAAAATCCACAAATAGGGCATTAAAAAAGGATACAATTTTATTTTTGGGTTTCATCCCGTTAGAGATAGGAATTAATTGAAGTTTTAGTATAGCAAATTTAGAATGGTGGAAGCAACAAAGAGGCAAGCAATAATGATAGTGGCTCTGAATATCCAAAGCTCCGGACCGCGTCTGGTTCTAATGGCGCTATCCATGCCGCTGCCGCCAAAAGCGGCGCCCAAAGAGCCTTCGGAATGCTGAATGAGCACCAAAGCGCTTAACAAAACCGCCAAAATAATTTGAATATAAGGTAGCATTTCGTTATTAAAGCCAGTATAACATATTCTCAAAAGCTTGCAAGAATTTGAAAAGCCATTATAATAACGCCCTTAGTCCTTTTCCTTTCCCCCTCTCCTGCATCTAGGAGAGGGGTTAGGGATGAGGTCATTATTAGTGTTAAACCTATGAAAAAGAAAATTAAAATCAAAAAAGCAGTTAAAAAAGCGGTAAGGAGCAACCAAAAATCAGATTTTAAAATCAGGCCTCTTGGCGACAGAATTTTGCTTAAACCGCTTACCGAAGACGAGACAAATAAAACCGCTTCGGGTATTATCATCCCAGACACGGTCAGCAAGGAAAAACCGGAGCAGGGCATAGTGATGGCGGTTGGCGATGGTAGATGGGACGACGGCAAAAAAATACCGGTTTCCGTAAAAGTGGGAGATAAAGTAGTCTTTTCAAGATATGGATATGAAGAAGTTAAATTAGATGGAGTTGAGTATTACATATTAAAAGAAGAAAATATATTAGCAGTAATAAAAAATTAACCCAATGGCAAAAATAATTATATTTAATGAGGAGGCAAGAAAAGCATTAAAGAGAGGAGTGGATGCGGTTGCCAATGTAGTTAAAGTGACTATCGGTCCAAGGGGCCGAAATGTGGTTTTGGATAAAAGTTATGGCGCGCCAATGATTACAAACGACGGTGTTTCCATTGCCAAAGAAATCACTCTTTCCGATAAATTTGAAAATATGGGAGCGGAGATTATAAAAGAGGTGGCCAACAAAACAAATGATGTGGCCGGAGACGGCACTACTACTTCTGTCATTCTGGCTCAGGCCATTATTTCTGAAGGTTTGAAGCATGCCAGCATGGGGGTGAATGCTATGAGTTTGAGAGCGGGCATTGAAGAGGCCACAGGCAAAGTGGTGGGAATTTTGGGACAGATTGCCAAGCCCATAAAAAATAAAGAAGAAATAAGACAAGTGGCCACTCTGGCGGCTGAATCCGAAGAAGTGGGGGGAATTATTGCTGATACCATAGAAAAAGTGGGCAAAGACGGCGTGGTCACGGTGGAAGAATCCCAAACTTTTGGCGTTGATTCGGAAGTGGTTGAAGGTTTGGAATTTGATAAGGGCTATGTTTCCCCTTATATGATTACCAATGCTGAAAGAATGGAAGCGGAATACAAAGATGTGCCTATTCTTTTGACCGACAGGAAAATTTCTTCAGTTAAGGAAATTTTGCCATTGCTTGAGTCATTAGCTCAAAGCGGTAAAAAAGAACTGGTAATCGTGGCTGATGATGTTGATGGGGAAGCATTGGCAACTTTTTTAGTAAATAAATTACGCGGTGGATTTTCTGTACTGGCGGTTAAGGCGCCTGGTTATGGCGATAGAAAAAAAGAAATGCTGGAAGATATTGCCGTTACCATAGGAGCCAAAGTGGTCACTGAAGATTTAGGAGTAAAATTGGAAAATGCCACTACAGAAATGCTTGGCCGCGCCTCAAAAGTTGTTTCAAAAAAAGACAGCACTATTATTGTTGGGGGCAAGGGGGGAAAAACCGCTGTTGATAAAAGAATTGCG
Source organism: Patescibacteria group bacterium (assembly GCA_038056395.1). GTDB lineage: Bacteria > Patescibacteriota > Minisyncoccia > Phycocordibacterales > WO2-35-19 > WO2-35-19. The sequence continues at coordinate 17,106 of JBBUFS010000006.1, forward strand.
GCTCTCAAAAAACAAAAAGAGTCTTTGGATTCAAAATATGATAAGGAAAAAATTGATGAAAGAATTGCCAAACTTTCAGGCGGAGTGGCGGTTATTAGAGTAGGCGCGGCCACCGAAACCGAAATGAAATATTTGAAATTAAAAATTGAAGATGCGGTAGCGGCAACCAAAGCAGCCATAGCCGAAGGTATTGTGGCTGGTGGTGGTAGCGCTTTTATTAGGGTGATAAAGAAAATGCGAGGAGAAAAAGCCAGAGATTTTGCCACTCCTGAAATCGCCCTCGGTTATGATATTGTTTTGCGTTCTTTGGAAGCGCCGCTTCGCCAGATAGTATTGAACACAGGAAACGCCGACGGCTCGGTGGCTGTTGAAAAAATAATGAACTCAGACAAAGAAAACGCCGGCTTCAACGCTATGACTGAAAAATTTTCTGATGATTTAATCAAAGAGGGAATTATTGATCCGGTTAAAGTAACCCGCACCGCTCTTCAAAACGCTTCTTCGGCCGCGGCCATTTTGCTCACTACCGAAGCTGCCATAGCTGATGAACCAGAACCTAAAGAAAAGCCACACGGCCACGGGCCGGAGATGGGGGGAATGGATTATTAATTTTATTAAGAAAAAAACTAAAATAGATGCTGTTCCTGCGTTAGGTCGTAAGGATAAGGCTCTTGGAACAGCACTATTTTAGTTTTTTTCTTTTTCCCTTCCCCTGCATCTAGGGGAAGGGAAATCCGACGTAAGTCGGATGGGATGAGGTTTCTATAAAACGGCTCAACGAAGCCATTTTTTGACATCCAAAAAAAGAAAATGAAATTTTAGTGCCAAAAAGCTTGACAGATTTTGTGGTTATGCTATACTACTACCAGATCAACGCGTTGGTTATAGGCGCGGCCGAGTGCCCGCTCTAATGCCCGATTGGACCTTTCTAAATAGGCATCGGTACATGGGGTTTCGGAATCCCTCAGTGGGATTCCGCCGGGACTCGGATCCGCCAAGTGCCGGCCGCCGGGGGGACTTCAACCCCCGACGCGCCAGCCGATTGTACACACGTCCGTTCATCCGAAGCCGCTTTCAATCCTACGGGAAAGAGAGCGGCTTCTTCATTTTTATAACTTTTTAACTTGCGCCTTTCTAACTTTTTTTATACTATGTATCTATTATAATTAATTAAATCACATGACATTCTCAACAGTTATTTTAATATTAGTGGCCATTGCGGTTTTTTGGTTTATTTTTGCTTATAACAAATTTGTTCGGCTTATCACTCGCGCCAAGGAGGCTTGGAGCGATATTGAAGTGCAGATGAAAAGGCGATATGACTTAATTCCTAATTTAGTCAGCACAGTCAAAGGTTATGCCACTCACGAATCAACCGCATTTGAAAATGTGACCAAAGCTCGGGCTATGGCCATGGGCGCCGGCACTTTGGCAGAAAAAGCGGGTGCTGAAAATATGCTCGGTAATGCTTTGAAATCTCTTTTTGCCGTAGCCGAGGCCTATCCAGATTTGAAAGCCAATCAAAACTTTTTGGAATTGCAAAGAGAACTCTCCGATACCGAAAATAAAATTCAGGCCGCTCGCAGATTTTACAATACCAATGTGCGCGACTTGAATATTGCCACCGATACCTTTCCTTCAAATTTTGTGGCCAACCTGTTTCATTTTTCTAAAATGGAATTTTTTGATTTGAAGGACAATGAAGCGGCTCGCGAACCGGTTAAAGTGCAGTTTTAATTTCGTTAAATCATATGGCAAAAGAACATACATTATTTGAAGTTGTAATAACGGCCATAATTGTTAACAAAGAAAGCAAGTATTTAATTACTCGCCGTTCTCCAAATAAAAAAAGATTTCCAGGCATGTGGACGGTACCGGGAGGGCATTTAGACCCAGAAGATTTTATGGGATATCCCAAAGATACCGAGCATTATTGGTACAATGTTTTGGAAAAAGCTTTGACTCGGGAAATTAAAGAGGAAGTCGGGCTTGAAATAGAGCATGTGAGATATGTCACATCTTTGGCCACCGAGCACCCTTCGACAAGCTCAGGGCAAGTAAAGGCTCATTCAGTAGTTATATCCTGTCTTGCTGATTACAAAAGCGGAAAAGTTGAACTTCAAGAAGGAGAAACTGATAAAGCCGAATGGGTAAGCGTAAAAGAAGCAAAAAAATATGATTTAATTGATGGAATTTATGATGAAATACAAATGGCTGACGCTTTGAGGCGGGGAGAGAAATATGAATGGAAGAGGCATTAAAATAAAGCAAAGAAATAATATGAAAAATATAACCATATACTCAACTCCGACTTGCCATTTTTGCCATTTGGCCAAGGATTTTTTTAAGGAAAATAATATTGCTTACACTGAACATAATGTTTTGACTGATTTAGAAAAAAGGCAGGAGATGGTGGACAAAAGCGGTCAGCTTGGCGTGCCGGTAATTATGATTGATGGACATATTACAGTCGGTTTTGACCAAGCGGAAATTTCTTCATTGCTTGGAATATAACTCATCCCTAAATCCCTTCCCTTGTTGTAAGAGAGGGTAGGGTGAGTTATAATACTTTTATGCAGCCCGAAGAAAAAGAAATGCTCAAAAAAACTCTTGAACTTGCCCAGGAGAATAATAATATATTGCATTCTATTCGTCGGGGCATGTTTTGGGGTAGGGTTATGAGAGTGGTGTATTGGGTTATTATTATCGGGGTGGCTATCGGCGCCTACTACTATATAACGCCTTACATTGATAGCGCGGTTGGCGCCTATGGCGATATGAAAGGAGATTTGAAAAATTTCAGTGATTTGTTTAAATTGAATAAGTAATTATGCCTAGGTAGCTCAGTTGGTAGAGCATTCCCCTGAAGAGGGAAGGGTCGGCGGTTCGAGCCCGCCCCTAGGCACCGCTTGACATTTAAAGTGGTAAGCTTTAGTATTAAGATTAAAGTTAGTTTTATAAGCTCTAATTTTATATATATGCCATCAGAAAATGAAAATAAAACCGCCAAAATTATCCTATTGGTGGTTGCAGCGCTGGTTGTGGTTTTTGTTTTAGGCCTTTGGATTAAACAAAAAAGACAAACAGAAAACCCCCCAACTCAACCTACGCCAGTTTCTGAAATTGACGAAATAGCCAATAGTCTGTTCCAAAACGCGGATGCTGCAGCGATCCAGGCGCAACAGGAGGCCTCAAAAACTTCCGTTGGAGATGACAGTTCCGTTATTAATAGCGCTAACAACACCATTTATGAATAAAAGAATTATCATAGCAGCACTGATTTTATCATTGCCGCTTAATTTTGCCTCTGCCCAGACTGCTGGCCAAACTAAAAATGAAGCAAATTTTTGCGCCCAGATAAACATCTCTTCCGACAAGATTACAAATGGTATGAATGATTTTTCGGTAAAATTATCTGAAAACAACAAGCAAAATAAAGACAAAAACAATCAGCTGCGCAATCAAGAGGATTTGCAAGTAAACCAAAGAAACATCCAGGAAGACAAACAGCTTGAAGATAAAATTAAGGGTTTAGAAAGTAAGATTACCGATTCCCAGAAACAAGCTATAACCCAATTCAGGCAAACATTGAAAGAAGCGATAAATGTAAGGCGAAGCGCCACTGAAAAGGCGAGAAAAGATTTTCACAGCCAAGTTGACCAAGCTTTAAATGCTAGGTATCAAGCAGTTTTAGCCGCTTTTGATGTTTACCGCAACACCAATAATCAAGTTCTGCAGAAAGCCAAAACTGATTGCGCCAATGGAGTTGATCCCAAAAAAGTTCGACAGGATTATACTACTGGCCTAAAAATCTCCCTGGAAACACTCAAGAATACGGTAAATCAGATTAAAACAGCAGATGAAATAAATAAATTAAAAGATGCCGAAATTGCCGCTATTAAACAAGCCAACGATATTTTCAAGCAAACTGTCCAACAGGCGGTTGAGACTCTAAAACAAGCTCTTTCTTCTCCTGAAACAACTCCTGATAATGGCGACGGAGGCGCTAGCAACACGGTTGATTCAATCACTTTAGTCACTGACAACGGTGGCAGATTGGACTGGTCAACTACCAATAATTTAGTGGCTTTTGATCGACGCAAGAGCAATAATTATTACGCTGTTTACATAGCTTCTCCTGACCTTAAAGACCCTATCTGCCTGACCTGTAAATTCAGCCAGTTTGAAAAACGCCATGCCGGCAATCCGGTCTGGACGCCTGATGGCAATTATGTCGTCTTTCAAGCCCAGTCAAATGATAGAAATCCTGATTTAGCCACTCCAGGCAAAGGAGCTAACAATGATCTATATATTGTTTCCAAAAAGGGCGATCAATTTTGGCCACTGACTGATTTATCTTCGCAAAAAGCTTACGGCATATTGCATCCGAAAGTTTCCCAAGATGGCAAAAAGCTTTTATGGGCCCAGCTAATTTCTTCCGGCAACACTTTTGGCATCTGGCAATTGAAAGTGGCTGATTTTGCCTTCAAAAATGACATTCCAAAGCTTTCCAACATTAAAACTTACACACCCGGAACAAAGCCGGGACTTTATGAAAGCCATGGATTTTCGCCGGATGGCAAATATATCTATTTCTCCGCCAATACTTTCGATCAGAATCCAGCCGGTTTTGACATCTATAGAATGGATCTGTCCAACGGCAAAGTTCTCAACTACAATAACTCAATCAAAGATTGGGACGAGCATGCTCAACTCTCGCCTGATGGCGCTAAAGTTGTTTGGTCTTCCAGCGCCGGCCAAAAAAATGCCAGCAACGACCTTTGGATTATGAACTCATCAGACGGTAGCGGCAAGACAAAACTGACAGATGTCCACAATAAAACCTCACCATTTTATGTCGGTTCCGGAGGGTTCGGCCCGGCTGACGCTTCTTGGAGCGCGGACGGCAAGCAGTTGTTAATGTATGTCATTAACAACATGCAAGGCACTGGCGGCAAAATCTATTTAGTCAAATTCAAATAATCTTGGAATTTTAATTCCCTCTAACTTTGAGGCGAGTAGAGCGGTTTTTGTCCAGTTTGGGCAAGCGAATAATAAGCAGGCCATGTTTTTCGATGGCTTCAGCGGCGTCCACATCTATTTCTTGAGGTAAAACTATGGTGCGGGAAAAAGTGCCCCAATAGAGTTCTTTGTGAAAATAATCATCATCAGCGACGGTTCTTTCATTTTCTCTTTTGCCTTTTAAAGTGACCATATCGCGGGAAATGGAAACATCCAAATCTTCTGGCTTCACTCCGGCGACCATAGTTTTTATAATAATTTCATTCTGATTTTGATAGACATCAACATTAAGCTCGCCTTCTTCCGGTGTGTTGTTCATCCAATTTTCTCCTTTTACATCCGGCAACTCACTTTCCACATTGCTTGGTAGAGAGACAGAGCCGGTTAATCTTTCAAAAAATGATCTTTTATTTGACATCTTTTAAGAATTAACTTTTTTAATTTTTTCAATCAAAACTATTAAGAGAACAATTAAAACCCAGACTCCGGCAAAAACAAAAAACAAATCATTCTCAAGTTTAATTATAAGCAAATTAAATATTGTGTGCAAGATGATCGCCGTGCATAACCCCATCACTAAAAAAATTTTCTTAACTGCAGGTTTTTTGTAATAAGAAAGACCTATCATAACACCGATGGCGGCCGAAGAAGCAACATGAAGAAGAGTGGCTCCTAAAAATCTGGAATTGCCAGTGATAATGCTTTGAGAAAAAAGACCGACATCAACCAGATTAAAAATAAACAAAGTATTTTCAAAAGCGGAAAACCCCAGAGCGGCGGTAATCATATAGATAATTGCGTCAATCGGCTCGTCTGTCACCCTGTTTTTTAAGGCGGTAAAATAGGCGACCATGTATTTGGAAATTTCTTCCGCGCTTGCCCAAAGAATGACGGTTGTTATTGAGATGATTGAAACAGTGGCCGCAAAAATAAACTTTTCAAGCGGTATGACCACCAAAACAGAGGCCATGCCGCCAAGAAAAACCATTATTATCCTGGATTTTGGTTCCGGATGAAGTTTGTCTTCCTTTAGCCAAAACCAAAGCCAAAGCAAAGCCGGCAAGACACCGCCCAAGAGAGAAAATAAAATGGTAGTAAAAGAATTCATTTTAATATTTTGGCCATTTTTCAATCATCAATAACCCTTTTGAATCAGGCAGGAGCGACCAAATTTTTTCGGTAATGAACGGCATAAATGGATGCAAGAGTTTTAATTGCTCTTTTAAAAGATAGTAAAGAAGTTGTTTGGCTGAATCAGCCTCTTGATTTTCTTTAATTCTATTTTTGCAATCTTCGATTATTATATCAGCAAAAGTGTGCCAAAAGTAGTGATATATTTTTTCAGCTGCCAAATAAAATCTGTAATTTTCCATATCGTTAGTTATGTCAATAATAACATTTTTAAATTCCCCAACTATTTTTTTGTCTTCTTCATTTAACCTAGATATGTCAAAGGGCATCTTTGACACTTCAAAAATATCAGAAATCTGTTCTAATACAAATCGGGAAGCATTCCAAATTTTATTGGCAAAATTTTTATAAGCCTTTACTTTGGCGAAATCAAATTTGCTGTCATTCCCTGGGCCTATACCGACGGTTAGAGCCATGCGCAGAGCATCTGTACCGTATTGATTAATAACATCTATTGGATCAATACCATTATCCAACGATTTGCTGAATTTTCTTCCCTTAGTGTCACGCACTATTCCATGGAAATAAACATTTTTGAATGGTATTTGTCCCACGGCATAGGTTGTCATGAGTATCATTCTGGCAACCCAAAAGAATATAAGTTCATATCCCGGACACATCAGTGTTGTCGGGTGATAATTCTTTAAATCTTCTGTTTTTTCTGGCCAGCCAAGAGTAGAAAATGTCCAAGTGCCAGATGAAAACCATGTATCCAATGTGTCTTCATCCTGAGTCCAGCCATCTTCTTTTGGTTCTTCTGCTCCACAATAGATTTTTTCACCTTTATACCAGACTGGAATTCTGTGTCCATACCAAATTTGTCTGCTAATGCACCAGTCGCGCAAGTTTTCAATCCAGTTTATATATACTTTCTCAAATCTATCTGGTGTTATATTTATACTTTTGCTTTCCACTACGGATAGCATCAATTTTTTTAGAGTCACTTTTTCTCCTTTTTTTATGTAGGGAAGAGTATCAAAAGGATATATAAATTCTTTGCTAACATTTATGAACCATTGGAGTTTTGGTAATGGTTCAACTATTCCTTTGGAACGGTCGGCAATGGAAATGTTTTGAGAAATTTCTTCTTCTTTTTCCATCAATTTTTTTTCTCTCAACCATTGCGCCACTACATCTCTCGCCTCAGTCGTTTTTTTATCTTTAAGGAGGGAGGACTCAACAAACATTCTGGCATATTCATTTATGACTTGTTTGAGGGGTAAATTATGTCTCTGAGCAATTTCCCAGTCTATTTGGCTATGGGCCGGAGTGACACCAAGCGCCCCAGTTCCAAATTCTGGATCAACCGACTCATCGGCAATTATTTTTATACTGAGTTTTTCTCCAGCAAAATCCTCTATTTCAAATGTTTGGCCAATGTACTTTTTGTATCTCTCGTCATCAGGATGAACAGCCACGGCAGTATCGCCAACTTTGGTTTCTGGTCTGGTTGTAGAAATTGCAATGGGGAAATCTGGAGAATATTTAAATGTATACATTATTGCTTTTCTTTCTTCGTGTTCAACTTCATCATCGGAAATTGTTGTTTGACCTTTTGGATCCCAATTGACGACTTTGTATGCCCTGTAAATTAATCCGTCATCATACATTCTTTTGAAAATTGTTTTTATAACCAAATTTCTTTTTTCATCAAGAGTAAATGCTTCTCGTGACCAATCAAGGGATGAACCAATTTTTCGTAATTGTTTTTGTATAGTTCCTCGACTTTCTTCAACAAATTTTTCAACCCTTTTTACAAACTCTTCCTTTCCTAAGTCATGCCTATTTTTCCCTTCTTCTTTTTGAATCATCTTTTCAACTTTTGCGTGCGTGGCCGTTGCAGCATGGTCAGTGCCAGGAACCCACAATGTTTTTTTGCCGGACATTCTTTGGTATCTTGTTATTGAGTCTTGTATTGTTGTTTCAAATGTATGGCCTATATGTAATGTTCCTGTTGCGTTCGGCGGCGGCAGAACGATAGAAAAATAATCCGCGTTTTTATTTGTTATTCCTTTTTCAATACAGACATCTGGATTAAAAAAGCCGGATTCTTCCCATTTTTTATAAATGGCATCTTCGTGTTCGATTGGATTATAAGGTTTTTTAAATTCTTCATTATTCATATCTGTTTTTATAATAATACCCTAAATGGCGATTTTTCCCAAAAAGCAATAGGAATGGTAGTTTTTAAAAGACAATTCTATAAATACATTTTTGTCCTTTATTGATTTAAGTCCCTTTTATAAGAGCAAAAAAGTTATTTTAAAGACATTTTTTAGGTATAAAAGACATTATCTAAAAAATGGCTTAAAATATAGGTATAAATCAAGCAAAAAGCTAGCCCTTTTTGACTTTTTTTGTTAACTATGTAAATATAGAGTTATTCTAACTTAATAAAAAATAAATTAATTTATGCTTTCAAAAAATATCAAAAAAACCTATTCAACAATTTTTGTTCTTATCGTTTCTTTGAGCTTTACTTTTTCCGGTTTTGCCGCTGTGCCTGTTTATGCTGCTGATGAAGTTTCTTCCGGCCAGTGCGTTGCTGATGCCAATATGATTTTAAACAGCGGCTTTGAATTGCCGGTGGTTGATAATCCTCCAGGCAATTGGACAAGCGTGCCTGTAGGCGATCCAGAACTTTTATGGACTTCAAATGATGCTGGGTATCCATATGTTGAAATTCAAGCCGGATATACCGAATATTCTGTGCGGTGGTTGCCTCATTCCGGAGTTCAATACGCGGAAATAGACGGAGGAACAAGTCATGATGTTTCGCAAGTATTAAATACAATTCCGGGATATTCATACTCGCTTTCATTTTGGTCAACTCCTCGTCCGAACCAGCCAGAAAGCGTCAATATTATGGACATATCTGTTGATGGTCAGAAACTTGATACTCTTACCGCTTCAGGCACTGATATGACCAATTGGTCCCAGCATACTTATACATTTACAGCAACGGCAACCTCAACCCGCGTTTCTTTTAATCAAGGTCAAACTACCTCGATTGGCGAAGGAACATTTCTTGATGATGTCTCCGTTATTTGCGATCCAGAATCTTTACCACCGACTTCACTAAACTTTAATGTCGTGGCTTCAAAAATTGTGTGCGATTTCGAATCTGATTTGCCAAACTGGGGTTTGGGCGGTCCTGATATTAACGCCAGCACTACCAGTGAATTTTTGAATTCCCACTCAAACTGTCATTTGGAGCCTGGTTGGAGTTTCCAATGGGCAAATGATACGACTGCCGACCCGGGGCATACCTTTATTGGCGAAGCCGCTGGCTGGAACACTTTTGGCCCAACAGACGGAGGGGGAATAACCACTACTTCATTATCCCTATCTTCTGACGCTCCGTATGTTTGGGTAAGAGAAGTTTTGAAAGACAATTACCTGCCATTTACATTCACATATCCGTCATCGGGAGATAATAATGCTGTCAGCGCAGAAATGTATTGCAGTGTAGATGTTTTGAATTACGACAATTATGACAGAATTGACGGACCGCTTGTTTCTGGGGCCACTTATTACTGCGTAGCGTTTAATGCAGAAACCTCAACTGTTGTAAGTGATGTTCCTGTCCCTCCGCCCACTCCTCCTGTTCCACCGATCGATAACGGCGGCGGCGGAGGTGGTGGGGGTATTGGCGGGCATAGGCGCGACATAAGCAATCTCCTTGCTACCGGAGGTGGAGAAATACTTGGTGCCACCAGCTGCTCTTACTTGAGAGATTATCTAAAGATTGATTGGCAAAATGACAAGATTGAAGTTCTGAAACTGCAATCTTTCCTAAATGTCTTTGAAAAAGAAAATTTATCCTATACAGGAATTTATAACCAGGCGACATTTGATGCAGTATCCAGATTCCAGACAAAATATTCCGAGGATATTCTAGAACCTTGGGGTCCCAAAGTTACCAAGGGGTTCACCTACATTTTAACCAAGAAAAAAGTAAATGAAATTTATTGCAATACTATTATTCCAGTTACCCAAACTGAACAAAATGAAATAGACGCTTTCAAATCTTCTGGCGCAAGTGTTTATAATGGGATCGGACAATCAACGGAAAATTCTGGTCAAGACCAAAATCAAGGCATTTCTATTGAAAACACCAACTTGGAGGCAGAAAGTATTCCAGTTGTAAATCTTACCTCCAGCTCTTCCAATGATTCAGTCATCAAAAATGTGGCCATCTCTCTCTTCGCTCTGCCTCAAAAAATATTCAGCGACTGGAAGTACTTACTGGTCTTTCTGATACTAGTGGCTATTATAGTTGCCATTGTCAGATTGTTTAGAGATTCGGGAGATGGCCATGATGATTTGGATAATCCAATATCTGCTGAGGAAATACCCTCTCAACCGATTGAAGTGGATTTGATTGAAAATGAAGAATCTCCGGTGATAATATTGCCTAGCGCCAGCGCTTTGCCGGATGAGGAAATAGTAATAGAAAATCCTGAAGAAGAACCAGAGGAAATTATAGAAGAAAAAATCAGCTGATATTTAAATTTCCTTGAGCTTTTAGTTCCACACCTGGTTTTTTGTTTGTCAAATATTCAATATAGCCAGCGGCGGCTATCATGGTGGCATTGTCAGTAGTTAGCGATTTTTCCGGAATAAGAATCTCCACTCCCGGATAATCTTCTTTCAAATTCAAAAAATTTTCTCTCAAAGCTTTGTTGGCGATCACTCCGCCGCCAATAATTAAAGTTTTTAGGGTGTCAAAGGGCACCTTCAAACTGTTCCGGTCCCAGAAGGTGCCCTTTGACACCCTCTCAATCGCCTTTTTTGTTTTTGAAATAAGTGTTTCTATCACAGCATCTTCAAACTCCCGAGCCACTGCTAATTTATTTATTTCTTTTTTATCTCTCAAATAATACAAAACAGCAGTTTTTAATCCTGAAAAAGAAAAATTAAAATCCTTGGAGTGAATCATGGGCCTTGGAAACTTAGTTTCCAATTTAATATTTTTTATTCGCGCTTCTTCAGCCAACTTGCTTATTTCAGGTCCGCCCGGATAGGGAAGTCCCAGCATTCTGGCCACCTTATCAAACGCTTCGCCTACCGCGTCATCTTGAGTCTCGCCAATTTTTTCTTTTTCTGCCCAACTTTTTAAAAATACCAGCTCGGTATGCCCGCCTGATATCAAAAGCGCCAATGCCGGAAATTCTAAATTTTTTTTTGGATTTTCTTCTGCCTTGAATAAAACGGAAGCTATATGGCCTTCCATATGGTTTGTTCCAATCACCGGAATATGCCATTTTTTGCCAAGCTCTTCGGAAAAATTTATACCGGTCCACAATGACGGCTCCAATCCCGGTCCTACCGTCACCGCTATCAAATCTATTTTGTTTAATTCAAAATTGGCTTTTTTTAATGTTTCTTCTAAAACAATGGGTAAATTTTTAATATGTTCGCGCTTTGCGAGAGCGGGAAAAACCCCGCCGTATTGCTTATGAATCTCTATCTGGCTGTGTATCACGCTTCCGAGCAACTTAAAATTAAGGTCTTCTAAACCTCCCTCCGCTTCTACTATACTGACTGCCGTCTCATCACAGCTCGTTTCTATACCTAAAATTATCATTCATGACCCCACGGAGAGTCGGACTCCGCTTCCAAGCTTGAAAAGCTTGTGTCCTAACCGATAGACGATGGGGCCTCCACAAAAATATAACATTTTTTGATAATAACGCAAAAAAGTGTTAATTTATAGATATTAGGGTTGCCTTCGCTGAAGCTTCGGCGACTGAGGGAAGGGTGGCTGAGTGGTTTAAGGCACTGGTTTCGAAAACCAGCGTCGCTGTAAAGCGACCGTGAGTTCAAATCTCACCCCTTCCGCATTGACAATTTAGTATCGGTGTGTCCCGATTGCTTGAGGCCTATCTGCGACCCGAGTGCTTTATATTTTGGAATACCTCGTCGTTCTACCTTGTCCAACCCTTTTCACCTTTTTAAGTCGCATCAAAACATCCAATGCTTGGGACACTGTAGGTCTTGTGACTTTCGTTGCTTTTGATATTTCTCCAGGAGTGGCTTCTGATACGGACTCAAGATATTTCCAGACAGCTAGTTGTTTTGGAGACAAGAGTATTTCAATATTTTCTTTGGATAACAAATCGACAGCTTGTTTAGCTTGCTCAAGCAAAATTTGTAGGAAAAATTCCAACCAAGGAGTAATGTCCTCTTTTTCTTTTTTGATCGTCTTTTGGCTTCTTCGCAGGGCTACATAATAATCCGCTTTGTTATCCTCAATCAACTTTTCGTGAGATATATACGGCATATATGGATAGCCGCTCCTTAACATTAGGAGGTTAGTTAAGATACGAGAAATACGTCCATTGCCATCTTGAAATGGGTGGATATTTAGAAACTCAACTAGAAAATTTCCAATAACAAGCAGCGGATGAATTTCCTTTTCAGCCAAAGTTTGTTGTGTCCATTCTGTTAACTCAAGCATTTCCTTTGGAGTCAAGAACGCCGGAGTAGTGTCAAAAAGTATGCCGATTGAATTACCGGCCTCGTCAATCATATGAACTTTGTTTTCCACTTTTTTATATTCACCCCTGTGTGATTCGTCTTTTTTCACATATTTAAGAAGTTCTTTGTGGAAGTGCTTTATTGTACTTTCAGAAAATGGAATATTTTTCCATGCTTCAAACACATTATTTAGAAGTTCGTAATATCCTCTGACTTCTTGCTTATCTCTATCTGCAAATTTTTGCATTGTAAGACCTCTCATCATTTTTTCTATATCTTCATCTGAAAGTTTCGCACCTTCAATACGAGTAGAGGCGCCCGTGGAAGTGATGAGTGTGGATTTTTTCAGGCGTCCCAAAGCCTGCGGATTCAAATTTGCTCCGCCTACCCATCTGCCTTTTATCTCATCAATTTTATTTAAAAGCTCCCAAATTGACTGAGGCAAGTCCTTCAATCTTTTGTTAAATTTGTAATTCATATGGTTTGGTTAATCTAATACTACGAATATATGAGATTATATTAGATTGTGATGATTAAAGCAAATGAGATTGTTTGTAATAAGTTAGACTTCGAAAATCCCCATATTTTAAGCCAGATGGTGCCGAGGCTATGTTGAGGGTTCAAATACTCACGCCTCCGCCTTTAGTTTTTAGTATCGGACTATGCGGAGACATAGAGTATTATTGTGTTTCCCTATAAAATTTTCGGTTTTCTTTGTTAAAATCTAAGCTAGTCTCTTGGTTGCGATATTTTAATTTCAAGACAGCATCTTGCCCCTGTTCAGACTTTTTTATGTCCATGCTCATAACTTCACCATAGGTGGGTCCAATATCGGCTCCAACACCGGGACCATAGCCCTCTTGAAGTAAATCCATAAAAATTTCTTCATGTCCGACACAAATGAAATGCAGTTTTTTGCCTTCTGGCGGAGTGATATTTCTTGCTATTCTTTCTAGATATGCAACCACTCTTTCAACCCTTTTTTTAACTTCTTCTGGTGTTTCTGTGCCTTCTGGCAAATCAGATACTGTCCAATATTCCATCCATTTTCCGGAATCCATTTTCATTAGATTTTCTATAAACTCGGGGGTTACTTTTACGCCAGTCAATGATTTGATGGTCTTTAAATCCCTTATAACTGGTATACCTTGTTCCTGAAAAACACCAAACAATACTTCTGCAGTCTGTTGGGCTCTTCGCTTAGGACTAACCCAAAAAACTACCAACTCTTTTTCTTTGTCGATTTTGCCAGCCAATTCTAATGCCCGATTCTTAACCTGCTCAATACCTTCTTCTGTTAAATTTCCTTCGACTATTGCCAGCCTCATTTCTTCATCGGTATATTCTGGTTTTCCGTGTCTAATAAAGTCAACTTTCATATCTGTTTCAAAGGGCACCTCTGTCTCAATTTTTTCAGGCGATGATTCTCTGAATTCCATAAATTTATTTTGTTTTTAAAATTTTAATAAATCCTTTATCGGCGTCTACTTCTACCATATCGCCGGTTTTTAAAATTTGAGTGGCAATTTTGGTTGCAATAACGCAAGGAATTTTTAATTCTCTTGAAATTATAGCTGCATGACTTGTGATACCCCCTTCGTCAGTTATTATGGCCGCTGCTTTTTTGCAGGCCAAAATGGTGTCGGGTCTTGTCATTTCTGTGACTAAAATTTCGCCCTTCTTAAAATCTTCTACCTCTTTTATTATATTCCTTTTATTGTGCAAAATTACTCTGACTTTACCCTTGGCTTTTCCTGTCATCGCAATCCTACCCTCAAGGTGATCTGCTTTAGGTTTCGTCAAAATAATTTTCTTATAAAGATCTTTAAATTCTGTTCCAACTAGCAGTATTTTTCTATTTTTAAGGCATACCAAAGCGTATCCTTTTTTCCTCCTCTCAATTTTATCGGATTTTACCTTTTTGCCTTTAAAAAGATTTATTAATTCCTCGAAGGTATAAAAGAATAAATCTGCTACTTTTAATTTAAATCTTTTTGCTGCTTCTTTCAAAAATACCCCAAACAAGTTGTAGAAAAGCAGTTCACCGTCCTTTCTTAAAGCGAATCGCATTTCTCCAAGTTCTTTGATTAATTCTTTAAATCTCTCTTCCTCGGCCTCTATTTTAGATAAAGCAATGGGCTCTGTTTTGCTATAGGTATTGCTGTAATCATCCAAAAAACTTATCAGTTCAAAAACCCTCTTTTCCAATTCTTTATCCGTCAATTTGTGGACTTTCAATCTGGCATGTGCATTTACTATCTGTTTGATTGAGTCCCTGATTTCATCAACTCGTTTTTTGTAACTTGCTGCTTTTAGTTTGTCGAAAAAAAATTTGTACTCTCTGTCACTTAATTTTGTTTCGATGTCGTCCAGATGATAAACATGAATAATATTATTTTTGTAAAGAACCAATGCTCCTTCTTTAACAATATTATGTTTGGAGTCTGTAAGCCAAAAGAGAGGTAATCTTAGCTCTCTGGCCCAAAAATCTATCTTCTTGAAGTATTTAGTTTTTATATCCATGAAAAATTATTAGCTCTTTATTTTTTTAATGATTCCATTATCTGCGTCCACTTCTACCAAATCACCAGTTTTTAAAACCTTTGTGGCAATTTTTGTAGCTATCACGCAAGGTTTGCCAAGTTCGCGAGAAATTATGGCAGCATGACAAAGTAGCCCACCTTCATCTGTTACAATTGCTCCGGCCTTTTTCATTGCAGGAACATAGTCTGGAGTAGTCATTCCAGTAACTAAAATATCTCCGTCCTCTACAATATGTGAATCTTGGGCCGTTGGACAAATTTTAACCTTGCCACGCACTTTTCCGGGGGAAGCAGATTTACCAATAATCTCTTTTACATTTTCTTCTATGCCGATCTTCTCCTCTTGTTTAAGAGAGTCAATTATTGCTGTCGCTTTATCTCCGAATATCACTTCTACTTTACCATCTAAAATATATAAAATATTGGCCTTTTTCCTTTCCAGAATTTCTTTTTCAGAAACGACAGATTTTCTAGCTTTCAAAGATTTTGAGATTTCAGAGATAGTAAGATAAACCCAATCTTCATATTTGACTCCTATGGTTTTTGCTATTTCTTTATACCAAGGAATACCGCTAGCAAACGTCTTCATAGAATCCTCAACGCTCCAAGTCAGAAGCCAACCAAGGTATCGGGCATCTTTTATGCTCTCATTCAATTCATTGTCAGAAGTGAATATTTTTTCTAATTCATCAACCAATTCCTTATCCTTACCTTTTCTTTCTTGTTGTAGTCTATAGGTCTCGTCAGACTTTTCCTTTATGGCCGCATCTATCTTATCCTCCAACTCTTTTTCATTCAGGGGTTCAACTGGGACCAAAACAAAGGTCTTCATCCATCCGAAATTTTCCAAATACTCACTGATGTTTATTTTCTTTCCGGATTTGGTCTGTTCAACCAATTTATAAAACAACTTTTGCTCCTCCTGAAACCCCATCTTTTTGTTTGGAAACAATAGGATCATGGTAGCATTGTTCAAATCAGTAATTTTCTCGATCCGTTCCTTATATTTTTCTAGACCTCTTACTACTTTGTCAGAAATAAAATTAAACTCAGTTATATACCATGGGATATAGTACCAGGGCACAAGATTTAAAAATTTTTCTACAAAAACATCCCAACTTCTTGAACCAGAAGTCATGAAAGAGTCGAACTCATCGATAGTATTTTTTGTGCCTTTGAAAATATACTGCAGATATTCCGGATCTTTTTCTAACCTGTCTTTGAATTTTTCAATGATTGCTTCTCTTTGTCCTTTTTTGTAGTACCCCTTGCTTTCCGAAGTCATCAAATAATCAAACCCTTTTATATTCAGACCAATTTCTTTTGGATAATTAAAACAAAGGGCTTCACACCAAAAATCTGCCATGAGCAATGGGTGTCCTCCTCTTTGCTGAAACTCATACTGCCAATCTTTTGAATTTATATTTTGGCTATTCATTTTTCAAAATTTTTACAACTCCATTATTTGCATCAACCTCGATCATATCTCCATCCTTCAAAATTTCCGTTGCGTTTCCAGTGCCTATAATGCAAGGTATATTTAACTCTCGACTAACAATAGCTGCGTGGGAAAGCAAGCCGCCCTGGTTAGTGATGATTGCACCGGCTTTTGAACATGCAGGCATAAGTTCCGGCGACGTCGTTTCTGCTACCAAAATATCACCTTTGCCCATTTCCTCAAACAATTTTTTGAGGATGGAAAAATCAGCATAATAATTCTGGGGAATGACTTTGACCTTTCCCCGAATAATTCCTTTATTTGCTATAGTTCCTCGGATTTCTTTTTTATCTTCAAATAAGAAAAATTTATCAAATTCTTCCGTATCGGAGTAAATGTATCTAAGCTCTTTGCCGTCGCTAAGCATGGCAAAAAACTTTTTCCTATTTGTTATTTCTTTATCACCCAATTCCATCATCTCTGATATTTCCTCTATGCCATACCACTTCAAATCCTCCTTTGAAATTCTTGTCTCTGTAGAAATTAAAGCGAGTAACCTGTTTAAATAGCAATTTTCAGTAAAAATAAGGGAATTCATAAAAGATCTTCCCTCATTTTTTATTTGCTCAAGCTCTTTAAGATTGTTTTTCAGTTGGGTATCTCCGGTTTCAATCAACTTGGCAGCCGCTTTATCAGTATAAAAGAACTCTGTTTTGGAATAGAATTTCCAGACCCCAGATATTGCCAATAAAAATTCCTTTATGTTCTCCGGCGTTAATTCGTCAGAAAGTGTTTTCTCAAGCTTTTTGGGGGTCAAGCCTCTATAATTTTCAAATTCTGTTTTGAATTCATTGAATTTATTTGTGTCACCGTAGAGCCCCAGCCCCTCATCCAGAGTTTTTTCCCTAATTTCAACGGGAATATAGCTCTTCCAGAGCTTGTCTTTGAGGACAAGCAGGCAATGCAGATTTTTATAGTGCTGAGCGAATAAATCTGATATCAGATGGTTTGTTTCTATTTGAAAAAGCAATTGGTAATCTTTTGGCTGAATCATTTTTTTAATAATGTAGTAATTGGTCTGCTTTGGACAATGTAGAATTTTCCATTTTCAAATGCCCATTCTATGTCGCAAGGAAAGCCGTAATGATTTTCAATTTCTATTACCAGTTCGGCCAATTCTAAAATTTGTTTTTCGTTTAAAACTTGGGAAGAGGCTTTGGGTTCTGTGATATTTTTTCATTCGTTGCCTCCATTTTGATTTCTAAACAATCCTTTTGTTTGTGTGCTTATATTTATATCAATTATTTTTTTTGAATCTTTTTCAGCCACATAGCTATCAGGTGTAATTGAACCAGAAACAATAGCCTCTCCTAAACCAAACCCAGCTTCGATAATGAGCTGATTAGGATCTTCGGTAATTGGGTGGACAGAAAAAGCAATGCCAGACACTTCCGATTGAACCATTTTTTGAACCACAACTGCCACGGATATTTCAGTACCATAGAGACTTTTTTCAAAACGATAAAATATGGCTCGTGGAGTAAAAAGGGAAGACCAACATTTTTTTACATTTTCCAGCAAATTTGTTTCTGTAGTATTTAAGAAACTTTCTAATTGTCCTGCCCAAGCATGCTCGGAGCCATCTTCGGCAGTAGCTGAGGAACGAACAGCCACAAATTTTGAATCCAATTTTTCAAATTCTTTGTTTATCTCCTCTGCAATATCTTTAGGAATTTCTTTGCTTTCTACCAATCCTCTAATTTTCTCAGAAGCGTCTTCTACTGTATGTATAGAATTATGATCTACTGTTTTTAAAATAGCATCAATTTCTTGAGTTAAATCCGTCTCATGTAAAAATTGGTCAAAAGCGGCCGACAATACAACAAAACCAGGCGGAACAGGTATACCTGCCTGTGTCATTTCACCCAAAGAAGCACCTTTACCACCAGCTAAAACCGAGTCTTTTTTGGATATTTTCTTAAAATTTCGAGTTATTTCCATACATTCAGTTTAATCCAAATTTGGACAAAAATAAAGCTCAATTTTCGACCTCAATTACACCCTTGGTAATTTTTAATCTTGATTTAAAACAACCCATAATTTCTCGTTTCTCTTCGTTAGTACCTTCTTTCAGAATATATTTGGCGTAAACTTTAGGGCTAGTATCTTCGTGTTTAACTTTAGAACAGACCTATGCCGAGGCCTCGGCAGAGCGCTGGAAAATCTGCTAAAATACCCTTACAAGGATTCAACCCTAAAGTTTGAAACGCCAAGACACCGCATTTAGACTTTTTTATCGGAAGACCCGAAGGTCTTTAATTAGATGTAGAATCAAATCTAAATTCGTAACGTAAATAATTATGAACTTAGATTTGGGCGGATGTAAAAAGACATCCGCCAACCAGATTAAAGACCCATCTCAAACTCATAGATTCTGCCAAGAGCAACTTCAAGAGAAGTCGCTGCTTCTTTAGCAATAATCCCCGCCTTAATAAATCTTTCGGGGATAATGATAGATCCAAATCGCTCGGCAATATACTCAGGGTCTCTTTCGTTAGGCGTTTTTTCCTGCATTACTGGATTAATATGAAGTTCGAGTTCATATTGATCTGGATTCCAGAGCTGAACTGCACTTTGTTGTCGCACATGTTTGAGTGCTATTTTAAAGGCCAAAAAATCCTCGTCAGACATGGATTTGGCGGCGGCGTGGGCGTTGTCCACAAAAGGGTCAAGTTCCTGAAGTCCTCGCAACAAGTCTTCTTTTGAACAGACTTTGTCTAAGAAACCAACGTAGTGAGAAAGCTCGAAATCATGATCTGGCACAGGACCGAAGAGATCCCGACTTAGTTCAAGGCCGTCGTATGACAACTTAGCGAGCCGACGAAGAATGTCCCTCTTTCTTCTTTTGTTTGACATAATACACCTCCGCATAGTTTTATATCATATCCAAATGTTTGTGTCTAGACCCGAGAGCTTCTGCAGAAGCAAGCCAAGCGTGCTAAAATACGCTTATGATTACTAATCTTATGGGTACTTAACCCGAGACGCCCGCATTTAAGCTACTAATTTAGAAATTGCCACGAAGAAAAGAATCACAACTATCTGTAAAAAAATTCCTAAAACCGGTCGGCTATTTAATTTTTCTTTCCCATGAATCCAAATATGAAATCGCTGCAAACTTTTTATCGGTTCGTATCTCCATTTTAAATAAACAAACTGCAAGGCATCGGGAGTCAAAGCGCCAATAGCGCCCCAAAGCGGCATCCAAATCAGATGTGAATTTGAAAAACCGAATAAAAACAAAGATATTATAATGCCAAGAGCGGCATCAGCGCCCATCTTAAACAGGTCAAAAATAAAATTTTTGTTGAAAGCTATATCGTTGTTCATCGGGTTATCGGGGTCTTTTTTGACAGAAGCCAGAAAGTAATCCCAGTGCGGAATGGCATCCAGCAAAAAATGGCTGACAAAACCGGCCGTAAAACCCAGGACCGGATGGCTCGGCAAAATATTGGCTATAGATGCTCCGACTATCGCGTGAGTGGTGAGCGTCATAGGAATCAGTTTAATCAAAATTCGGCAAAAAGAAAAGTTTTTAATTTTGAAATTTCATGCTAAAATGTCTGTATGATTATTTCATATCAGGGCGCGCAATCGTTTAGGGTTCAATTTGGGGACACGGTTTTGGCTTTTGATCCGGTCTCAAAAAAATCCAAGTTCAAGACGGGCAATTTTGGGGCGGATATAGCTCTTATCTCCTTGAATCATCCCGATATGAACGGTATTGATCAAGTAAATAGGGGAGAAAAGCAAGCTTTCATTACTAACGGTCCGGGCGAATACGAAATACGGGGGGTTTTTATAAAAGGATTAATCAGCTCTTCAAACTATGGCGGTTCAAAATTCATCAACACCATATACACTGTCAATTTTGAAAATATGAATTTATGTTTTTTGGGGGCTTTAAATAGCGCTGAAATTCCGAACGAAACCAAGGCGGGCATTGATGGCGTTGATATACTTTTTGCGCCTATTGGCGGCAATGGGACATTAAATCCAGCCGAAGCCTATAAATTTGCAGTCTCTCTTGAACCGTCTATAATTATTCCCATGAACTACGACGAAAAATCTCTCAAAGCTTTTCTGAAAGAAGGGGGAGAAGAAGGAGTAAAAGCCATTGAAAAATTGACTGTAAAAAAGAAAGATTTGGAAGGTAAAGAAGGAGAAGTTGTGGTGCTGGAAGCGCAGTGAAGTCGGAATAATTAGAAATTATGTTTAAAGATATTTTACAAAAACCAGAAAAATATAGAAATAGAATGGCCCTGGGATTAGCAGTAACACTTTCTGTTTTTATATTTATTAGTTTTGCTTTTTATAGAGGTTTTATAAGTTTTGGAAATGATAATGCAATATCTAAAAATCAAGCGGCCAACGTTATTTCAGCCAAATCAGTTCCTTCACCAATCCAAAATTCAAAGGAAACATTTACCACCGCTTTTGATGAAATAGGCAAACAATATCAAAAATTTAAAGACTCAATGTCGGCCGTTTTTGTGCCGTTTATTACCAGCATCGAGGTTTATGAGAGGAAATAAAAGATATCCATATTTCGATTTGACACTAGTATTGCTATAGTATATACTATGGCAATACTAGTTTAAGATTTAAATAATATGTCAAAAGTTGCTGTTAGTATAAAAATAGATAAAGGAATAAAGGAAAAAACTCAAAAAATGCTAAAAAAAATGGGTCTGCCTTTTTCTACTTTTATAAATGCTCAACTCCATCAATTTACTGAAAACAAAGGTGTTTATTTTGGCGAACCTTCTTATCCAATGTCTAAAAAATTAGAAAAAATTATTAAAGAATCTGAAAAAAATTGGAAAGAAGGTAAAAATCTATCACCAATATTTAGTAATGCTAAAGATGCTGTTCGTTGGCTAAATTCATAAAAATTTTATGCATGCGATCTTTGATGCCAAATTCAAGAAGATGTATGCAAAAGTTTCTAAAAAGATTAAAATTGCTTTTAACAATAGATTAGATTTATTTTTGATAGACCGAAGACATCCATTATTGGATGACCATGCTTTGTCTGGTAAATACTTAGGTTACAGAAGTATAAATATAACAGGTAATTTCAGAGCTATTTATACCGAAGTAAGTAAGAATATCTTTAGATTCGTGGCCATCGGAACCCACCCCCAGTTGTACGGAAAATAAAAAAGTAAAGCTCCGGTTCGCAAGGGCAAACACAGAGCTTAATGTTTTTTATTTCTCCCCCTTGATTATAAGGGGGTTAAGGGTGAGTTATTTTTGTTGATTGTGCTGGCAAATTTTGCTATAATATAAAGTATAAATGGCCAAGAAAGAGGAAAATAACAGCATAGAAACAAGCACCCACACGGGTGTTATTTCGCGCTCTATTGTCAGCGAGATGAAAAAGTCTTTTATTGACTACGCCATGTCTGTTATTACCGACCGGGCTTTGCCTGATGTGCGAGACGGCTTGAAGCCGGTGCATCGCCGCATTCTTTACGCTATGCACACCATGGGGTTGACCGCCTCCGCCAAAACCAGAAAATCGGCGGCTGTAGTCGGAGAGGTATTGGGAAATTATCACCCGCACGGCGATACCGCCGCCTATGAAGCCATGGTCAAAATGGCTCAAGACTTTAGCATTCGCTATCCGCTGGTGATTGGTCAGGGCAACTTTGGCTCAGTAGACGGCGACAGCGCCGCCGCCATGCGCTATACCGAAGCCAAAATGAGCAAAGTAGCCTCCGAACTTTTGCGCGATATCAATAAAGAAACAGTGGCCTGGATTCCCAATTATGATGCCACCAAAAAAGAGCCGTCGGTTTTGCCAGCCGCCGCGCCCCAACTTCTTTTGAACGGCACCTTGGGTATCGCAGTTGGCATGGCCACCAACATTCCGCCCCACAACCTTCGGGAAGTGGTGGATGCCGCCGCTTATTTGATAGACAACAAAGAAGCCACCACTGAAGATTTGTTGCAATTTGTACAAGGCCCGGATTTTCCGCTGGGCGGGATTATTTTCAATGCCAAGGATATTCATCACGCTTATGCTACCGGCCGAGGCGGCATCGTGGCTCGCGGAGTAGCTGAAATAGCGGAAGATAAAAATAATTCGCAAATAATTATCACCTCCATTCCTTATAGGGTGAATAAAGCGGACCTTATAATGAAGGTTGCCGAGTTGGTTCGGGACAAAAAGATAGAAGGCATCAAAGGTATCCGCGATGAATCAACCAAAGACATCCGAATAGTCATTGACCTTAAAAACGGCAGCTATCCGCAAAAGATTTTAAATTTTTTGTACAAGCACACCCAGCTGGAAGACACTTTTCATCTGAACCTGGTGGCTTTGGTTGACGGAGTGCCCCAAACTCTTTCTATTAAAAGCATTTTGGAAGAGTTTATAAAGCATAGGCAAATAGTAGTCAAAAGAAGGACTGAGTTTGACCTTTGGGAAGCAGAAGCGCGAGAGCACATTTTAATCGGCCTTAAAAAAGCTCTTGACCATATTGACGAAATCATAAAGCTTATAAAGAAAAGCAAAGATGTTGACACTGCTCGGATAAATTTGATGCAAGCTTTCAGATTTTCGGAATTACAAGCCAATGCCATTTTGGAAATGCGCCTGCAAAAACTTGCCGGTCTGGAAAGGCAAAAAATTGAAGACGAGCTTTTTGAAGTCCAAAAGCTAATAGAAGAACTGAAAAGTATTTTGGCCAACCCCAGAAAAATTCTTTCCATAATAAAAAAAGAATTATCAGATATTTCAGAAAAATATGGAGATGATCGCAGGACTAAAGTGGTTAAAGGCGGTGTTAAAGTTTTATCAATGGAAGATTTGATTGCCGATGAAGAAAATACTCTCATCTTGACCGCTGGCGGCTATGTAAAAAGAACCAGCCCGGATGAATATAGAAAGCAAAAACGGGGCGGTGTCGGGGTGATTGATTTGGATACCAAAGAAGAAGATTTTGTCACCAATTTCTTGACTGCCAGCGCTCATTCCGACCTGCTTTTTTTCACTGACCGAGGCAAGGCCTATCAGATAAAAATGTATGAATTGCCGGAAGGCAAACGAGCCACCCGCGGCAAATCAATTATGAACTTCATCTCGCTTTCGGAAGGAGAGCGGGTCACTTCTATTTTGCCGATGCCTAAAAATTTGAAAAATTCGCCAATGGATGGGAAAAACCTTTCTCTGATGATGATTACTGAAAACGGCACCGGCAAAAAAGTTTCAGCTGCCAGCTTCCATGATGTACGGGCCAGCGGCATCATTGCCATTAAACTTTCAAATGGGGACAAATTGATTTCTGTTTCTGGAATGGCCAAAGGCGATTCCTGCATGATTGTTACTTCTAAAGGCCAGTCGATAAGATTTAAAGAATCCGATGTCAGAGAAATGGGTCGTACTGCCGGAGGTGTCAGAGTTATAAAACTTAAGAAGGGAGATAGAGTTATTGGAGCCCATCCTGTTCCCAAAGAAACTGAAAAGACGGCGGCGCTCTTGACTATGGGGGCAAACGGTTATGGTAAAAAAACATCAATAAAAGAATATAAAATCCAAAAACGCGGCGGTTCAGGCATCAAAACCAGCAAGGTAACCGCCAAAACCGGCGAAATTATCGCCTCGGCTGTGGTCACTGGTCAGGAAGAAGAAGCAGTCGCCATGTCAAAAAAGAGCCAAGTCATCCGCCTCGGTCTTTCCGAAATACCGTCTCTCGGCCGTTCCACCCAAGGTGTCCGCATTATGAAGCTCCACCTTGGCGACTCCATCGCTTCCTTCATTTGTTTATAATAATCTGCCGAGAAGATGCCCATCTCGGCAGTCCACTTTTTAAGGTGCAGAGGTTTTGGAGTTTCTGTATAATATAAGCATGACGAAATTTCAAATAATTTTAATGGGAGTGTTTGGGGTATTTTTAATCGGAGGCGTTATAATTTTTTCGGCTTACCGGGGCAATACGAAAAATGCGGTTAATGTTGTTGTTTGGGGTACCATTCCTCAAATCAGTTTCAGCAATATTATCCAGTCAACTCCTCTGTATCAAAGCAAAGAATATAATGTCCAATATGTTGAAAAATCGGAAGATAATTTTGACGCCAATTTTATAGAATCGCTGGCCTCCGGAGACGGTCCGGATATTTTTATGCTGCCGTCTGAAAAGATATTAAAGCATCGCAACAAAGTCTTTCCCATTCCATATAATGTGTTTACCGAAAGGCAATTCAAGGATTCCTTTATAGAGGGGGCCGAAATTTATATGGCTCCAGAAGGAGTACTGGCGCTGCCGGTATCAGTTGATCCTTTGGTGATGTATTGGAACCTGTCTTTATTTACCGAAGCTAAAATTACCCAACCGCCAAAATATTGGGACGAATTTTATAATCTGGCCAATGTTATATCCAAGAAAGACGGCGCTTTGAACATTTCAAAAAGCGCGGTAGCATTCGGGGAATTTACTAATATTTCTCATGCTAAAGAAATAATTTTAAATTTGGCTATGCAAGCGGGCACACCGGTTACTATTTGGAGCGGAGGCAAAGTGCAAAGCGTTTTTGGCGATTCTTTCAGTAAGCCGACTATGCCGGCGGAAGCGGCGGTTAATTTTTATACCGAATTTAGCAACCCGGCCAAACCTTCCTACTCTTGGAACCGCTCCTTATCCAATTCCACCAGTTATTTTTTAAGCGGCGACTTGGCTTTGTATTTCGGCTTTGCCAGCGAGATAGCAAACTTGCAGCTAAAAAATCCAAACTTAAATTTTGATGTGGCAAATATGCCGGTTTCTCGCGAAGGCGGCATCAATGTTTCTTTTGCCAAATTTAACGCCTTTGCCATCACTAAATCGTCAAAAAATCCAAACGCCGCTTTTGGCGTTATCTCCATTCTGGCAGGAGCGGACGGCGCCAAATCTTTCAGTAAAGTTCTACGATTGCCGCCGCCGAGGCGCGACCTCTTAAATCAAAAACCGGCAAATGCTTATGAAAGCGTTTTCTACGACAGCGCCATTAGAGCCAAAGGCTGGCTGGATCCGTCACCGGACGAAACGAATGCAATATTTAAGAACATGATAGAATCAATCACAAGCGGCAGAGCCAGAACGGGAGGAGCGGTAAATCAAGCCAGCCGAGAACTTGCGGATTTATTATTAAAATGACACAAACATTAAAAAAATTTCTGCCATTTCTAATTTTATTCATTTTAATAATGCCTGTTTTAATTTTTGCTCAAGGACCGTTTGTTCCTTGCGGTGGCAACATAATTGATGCTAACGGCAACATAACTGGTAAGCAACCAGAGTGTGGTTATCAGGATCTTCTAAAATTAGTGAACAATATAATAAACTGGATTATAATGATTTCGGTGCCGGTGGCGGCGGGAGTTTTCGCTTGGGCCGGGTTTATTTATATGACAACCGGCATTTCCGATCAAAAAAGTTACGCCAAAGATATGATGTGGAAAGTTGCCAAAGGCCTGGTCTTTATTCTGGCCGCTTGGATTATTGTTAATACCATAACAAACACCCTTTTGACCGATAAATACGGCTTCAGACAAGCTGTGCCGGTTGAGGGAGTTAAAAAATAATGAAAAATTTTATGAAAAAAATTATGCGCGGGGATATAAAAAATATTTCTAGTATTCTCACACTGATTTTAATGATTATAATATTTATCGCTCCGTTTTCAATTATTGCACAAGATGCTAAAGTGACCACTCCATCACCTGATGCTACGGTTACCACTCCTTCACCAATAAACATTGAAATAAAAAATCCGTTTAAGCAAGACACCATAGAAGGCCTGATAGAAACCATAGTCAATGATATTCTGATACCAATCGGCGGGGTAGTGGCTGTAATGATGATAATATATGCGGGGTTCATGTATGTAACAGCTCGGGGCGATCCCGGCAAAATCAAAACGGCTCACGACGCTTTGCTTTGGGCTGTTATAGGCGCGGCCATACTTTTAGGGGCTCGGGTGATTTCAGAAGCGATTCAAGAGACTATTGACCAATTAAGAACATAAATTAAAAATAATAAAACAAAGTGGCGGCAGTTGCAAAACCAACAGATTTAACAGAAATTATAGTTCTATTCACCAATATAGGATTAAGTCTTATTCCATTTTTAGGCGCGATTGCTTTTTTAATGTTTGTCTGGGGGGTGGCGCGATTTATAAAATCAGCCGGCAGTGAGAAAGAAATAAAGGAAAGCAAAAATCTGCTTATTTGGGGCGTTGTCGGAATGTTTGCCCTTATCGCCATTTGGGGAATTATTTCCTTTTTGCAAAGCGAGTTTGGTTTTGGAACAAAAGACGGGATTCCTCTAATACCTCAAATAAATTTCAAAAAATGATTGAGTTAATAAACACGGCGTTTGGCATAGTAACCAGCACATTGATACCACTAGCTTTCGCTTTGTGCCTATTTTATTTTTTCTGGGGTGTAGCAAAATATATAGGAAAGGGAGCTAGCAGCGATAGGGCAGCCGAAGAAGGCCGTCAAATGATGCTCTGGGGCATTGTAGGCATATTTGTGGCTTTTTCTATATGGGGTATAATCAGCTTTATCCGAAACGAGCTTACCTTGCCGGCTATAGAAAAAATAGACAAACCTTATCAATAATTAAAATTTATGCTGAATAGAATTTACAAAATTTGTTTTGCTTCAATAATTTTAATCTCGCCTCTTTTTGCCTCCGCTGCCGGGTACTTAACTGATACTAGCGGTTTACTTCAGCAAGTCAAGCTTATAGTAACAGATTATCTCATTCCCATCGCTTTTACTTTAGCTTTGGCAATTTTCTTTTACGGAGTGGCAAAATATATTTGGTCCGCCGGCACAGACAAAGACGAGGGCAAGAAAATAATGGTCTGGGGAGTGGTGGCTCTTTTCGTAATGTCATCAATCTGGGGCATTGTAACTTTTCTCAGGGGGGAATTAAACATTACAGGAAGTGATGCCACAATGAAGATACCGACTATAAAATAATTTATCAATAATTGAAATTTATGCTGAAAAAAATTTATTTTGCCGTCATATTAACCGCTCTGCCGGTTCTCTCTAACGCCCAAAATCTATACAAAACCAGAGGTTTGCTTGAACAAGCCAGTTATATAGTGACACGCGTTCTCGCTCCTTTGGCTTTCACTTTGGCTGTTCTGTACTTTTTTTACGGAGTGGCCAAATATATCTGGTCCGCCGGCACTGATAAAGACGAGGGCAAGAAAATAATGGTATGGGGAGTGGTGGCTCTTTTTGTAATATCATCAATCTGGGGCATTGTTTATTTTATAAAAACCGAACTTGGTGTCACTGAAATTCCTTCTGTTCCAATACCGACTGTAACTGGCGGTTCGGGTGGTGGTGGAGGGGGATTCATTGATACTGGTAATTACTGATTAGCTGTGGATTACCGATTGAACTTGAGCGCGAAAAATGGTATTTTAAAAGAAATTAAAAATGGTCGTTTATTTTAATAAATTATTAATAACCTGCCTTCGCTGAAGCTTCGGCAAGGCAAGAAAATAATATTATAAATATGAAAAAGTTAATGATAACAATTGGCGCTCTGGCGCTGCCCCTCGTTTCTTTTGCCGCCCTTGGCAATGTGGAGGGACTGGTTGTCGATATAGGCACCATAGTGAATAAAGTCATTCCAATTTTGTTTGCTATAGCCCTGCTCGGATTCTTCTATGGTTTGGTAAAATATATATTTGGTGGAGAGGAGAGCAAAATTGATGCAAAAAAGACAATGATTTATGGCGTTGTAGCCCTCTTCGTCATGGCTTCTGTTTGGGGATTGGTAAGATTCATCGGCACTGCTGTCGGAGTTACGGAACAAGGCGCTCCCTCGGTGAGTCCTCTTATCCCAAAATAATTCAGCCTGGCATGTGTGGTAAAAATGCGGGGGATAAGACTTTCGCATTTTTATTTTGACTTGCTATAATGCAACTATGCTTGCCGCAGTAGCATCAGTGACCGACCTTTTGGGAAAAATAGCCAATCTTATTTTGAACCCGCTTATTGTGCTTGGTTTTACCGTTGCCACTATTTATTTATTTTACGGCATAGCGGAAATGATATGGAAATCGGACAGCAAGGATGCCACAAGCAAAAATAATGTCAAATACGGAATCATCGGTCTTTTCATAATGTTTTCCGTCTACGGCATTTTGCGTTTAGTCTTGGCCACTTTCGGCATTGATTGCGGAGGAAGATTTTTCTGTTTATAGATGTTTTAGTTATATAAAAAAATAAGGGAGGCGCGAATGACGCGCTCTCCCTAGAAGAGTTTTACTGTTATTGGCACAGCTTCCAGCTCCCTCGACTTGAGTTGAAAGCTGTAAGTGATAGGTGGGTTTTTTGGTTTTACACCTTCGGGCCTGGGCAGATCCTCATCAACCTGATCTGGCCGACCCTTATTCCATCTTACTGTGTACTTCTTGCCAAAGCCGGTGAAATCAGCTGTTGTCCCTTTATGTTGCAAAGGGATACTGGGATTGCTGAATTCTTTAACTGGGGCAGATACTACTATGGCTACCGCTTCTCCACCCCAGGCATAAGCCCGGAGCTTTGGTTCCCAGCAAGCGACCGAACGTGGATCCGCTTCCCAATGTTTGGTCTTGCTCTCGCTGTAGAGATGCGCGAAGTACAGGTCCTGATCTTCCTCCGTGTTAAGGTCAAAGCCGAGTTTCAAAGCTGGTTCCCGATGCGACTCCAAAAACCCGTACTTGCCGAAGGCCGTCGAAGCCTTTTCTTTATTCCTTGTCGGAATTTTGGTTCCGGGCTCAAACTGTCTGCAGTTGGACTCGCAGCCGCAAATCACCAATCTGGCAATTTCCACCGGCGCGCTGTGGGATAGATTGACGGTTGATGTCCTACTTATGATACTTCTATTAGAAGAAGAGAAGTACTCATAAATACCAGACCCCATCCACAAAACTAGCCCTACTCCCGCAACCCACAATATCCACTTCCACCAAATGCCTTTGGAAGACACCTTTTCTTGTTCTTTTTTTCCGGCGGCCTCTTTTGTGGTACTATCATCGATGTTTGTTTTTTTTGTATCTTCTTCTTTTTTGACGCGTTTTAAAATACTCCAGGAAAGAAGAGATACCCCCACCAAAAGAACAGTCGTGGCGACACCCAACCCCCATGAAAATGGGACAACCCATTGCCACGAAAATCTCGGCCAAGAGAGTTCTTGGAAAAACCCAAATGCTATGACGGAGACATTGAGAACAAACCCAATGAGTGAGCCAATAAGAACAGCCCACAAGAAGAGACGAGCCGTTTTTCTTAATGCTATTCGCATCTATTACTCCTTTCTGTTGGAACTAAATCCTATTGTATTATATCAAATTATATTAAAAAGTAAAGAGTATCTGCATTTTTCAGCAAATACCCCTTGATTATGGCTTTTAAGGCCTGTCAGTCTTTTTTTGGTCCTCCAACGGACACATTCACCGCCCCCTCTTGAACAAGAGTTTGGAGAGTTTTTGGTAGGGCTTGAATAGCTGCTATCTTTGCGGCCTCTGGGTTTGTGGCAAGGTGCATAGTTGTTGAATCCAAAAAAGCCTTTTCTCCTTCGGCCTCCTTTTTTCTCGCCATCGCCTTTTTTTCGGCGATTTGTACATCAAGTTCAACGGCGGCCAATCTGGCCTGCGCTTCTCTCTCCGCGACAGCTTTCTTTTCTAGAGCGTCAATCGCCTTTTGGTCTTCGGCGTCTATTCTCTGAAAATTGGTCGTGACGATCCTAACTCCGATAATGTCTTCCATTCCGGGATTAGCATCATCATTTTCTCTCTTATTCAAGTCAAGGAGATCTTTGACAAAGTTGTCTTTTTCCAAAGTTTTTTCCGTTTTCAATCCGCGAATCTCCTCAAAAGTTTTGCTTCCAACAAAATCTCTCACTTTTGATTCAATTGCAGCTTTGAGAACATTTAGCCAATTTCTGGCCTTGAACCGTGCCAATTCTGGGCAGAAAACCTCAACCAGAACTTGTATAACAACAGTCATCTTGAAGTTGTCTGAGGTTTCCATCCCCTTAAACTCCAAGGGGTACTCAAAACGGAAAAAGATAGTATTTACCTTTTTGCTCTTTCTTTCAATTTCCTCTTTTTCGCCCCTAGTGATTGTTGGCCAATCAAATTGATAGTATGGGACTTTGTAAAGTGGCCATGGACCAATCCAATAGATACCCAAACGACGTTGTCGCCAACTCCGTCGGTCTTTCTCCCCTTTTTCAAGGAGTACAAGTTTATTATCAACTTTTTTGTACCCGGTGACCGAGTGAAAAAAATCATGATACGATTCTCCCACTGTAATCACTTTTATTTGTCCCTCGGGACAAGTCCCGAAGAATATGTCCGAGAGTGCGAGTCGATACAAAACAAGCACCAAAAAAACCAAAGACAGAACGATGATCAAAAGCATTGTGTAAAGTTCCTCTCCGCTATTACTTATATCACATCTCATATAAAAAAGCAAGCAAAAACTGCCATTGCGGGCAGTTTTTGCACATGTTAGGTTTTCATTCTCATAAGCCGAATTCTGGTTTTAACAGCAATTTATCTAGGTCCTAAATTACTCTAGGACTCAAGCGGCACAAACTAGTATTTCTACTAGAATACGGCCTTGCACAGAAGTAAGAATTTAGCGCGTTTCAGCCGGACTTAACCGGGTCGTTTCTGTTCGCATCTCTACCAAATTTGTCCACTAAAGGTGGTTACAAATTTGAGTATCCTGAGCCTGTCGAAGGATTGTTCCTCGACTTCGCTCGGAACGCTCAATTTTGTATTCACTTTCAGTGAACAAAATTGGCGATGGGCGTTACCCACTACTCTTTCCCTCGATTTAACTCTCGGGATCTGTGTTCGGACTTTCCTCTTTCACCAAGCCGAAGCTTTAGCGTAGGCTGGCAAAAGCTGCTGTCGGAATGAAAACCTGTTCTCATTATATCATCAATATTTTTTAACACAATATTAGACGCTCAGCGTCTAATATATATTTTTAAAAAAATTGTTTTCTAATTTAGAATGTTGGTGGGCAGGGGGAGACTTGAACTCCCATGCCTTGCGGCGCCAGCTCCTAAAGCTGGTGTGTCTGCCATTTCACCACCTGCCCATTTGTGCCACTTGTCGTCACGGATAATTTCGTTTTTGTCAAAACGAAATTTCCGCGACCCCCACCCACATCGCCTTGCGAAGCATGGCGGGTAGGCCGCCTCGCCATTTTTACCTTTGCTTCGTAAAACAAAAATATAGCTCCGGCTCGGACAAGCCAAAAAATTCAAAGCAGTTTGATTTTTTTGGCTTGTCCGCCCACCAGGAATCGAACCTGGGACCGTCTGCTTAAGAGGCAGCTGCTCTACCAGCTGAGCTATGAGCGGATACTTATTATTTTATTTTCAAATTATTTTTTAAATAATTCGGTGTCTCTATTGTACCAAGCTCGCACTTACTTTAGCAGAAATTTGTGAGAATGAGAAATGAAAGAATGGCGGTTGAAAGATTGACCGAAATGACTTATACTTAAGATGCTCAAAGCTGGCGGCGGCAAAAATTATTAAGGTAAAGAAAAATTAATTTTTTAATTTAAATATATGAACCAAAAAGGATTTTCGAGCATCGTTATAATCTTAGTTGCTGTGGCGCTGGTCGCGGGCGCTTATATCGCTTGGCGGCAAAATAAATTGCCCTGGGCTGGAAACTCGGCGCTGACGACGCCGGCGGCTGGGCCTATCGCGGTTAATGGCACAATAACCTGTTTGCCCAAATTAGGATCCGGACCGCAAACAATGGAGTGCGCTGTTGGAATAAAAGCGGAAAGCGGCCAGTATTATGGGTTAAAAAATCTTTCCCAATTCAGCTCAAGCAATGAATTTTCTGAAACCGGAACGCAGGTTGAGATTTCCGGTGTATTTAGCCCCAAACAGTCATCCGGATCGGAAACGCAAGCATATGATGTAGCCGGGACAATTGACATAAATTCCATACAGGAAGTCGCGGACGCTGGTTCTGAAACGGTCCAGCCTGAAAACCCGGACCAAACGGGGCTGGCTTCATACCCTGATTTGTCCATAACTTCAGATCCCGTTCAGCCGATTTCAGTAAAATTTGCCGTAGAACACCGTTCCGCTTTAAATAGCAAAACAATATCGGTGCGCGGTGTTGTCGTCAGCACTCTTCTCGGAGAAAAAGCCTGTCCTCCCGACCGCGGCGCCTGCGCCCAGCCGAGCGTATTTTTGGCTGATACAGCGGATCAAAGCAGAAATAGTCTTTATGATTTGAGAGTGATTGTGAGCGAAGAAGAGCAAGAAAAAGACTACCCGGTCGGAAAAACCGTGGAGTTGCAGGTTTCCATTGATGGTAATAAAACTTCTATTGTCGCGCGAAAAAATTAATATTACTAACATTAAAAATTATGATTAAAGCAATTTTAGGAATAATTTGGCTTAAAGCGGTTTTAGGCATTTTGTGGCTGGTGTTGCTCATTTTAGCTCTGGTTGATATTTTAGGCAGTGTAAAAAAGAGCGCCGGCATTAAGTTTCTCTGGATAATTGTTTGTCTTATTTTACCCTTAATTGGCGTATTAGCTTATTTTCTTTTCGGCAGAGACGAAGAAAATAAGATTTATCCCCAGCAATAATCATATCTATGACACGCAAGAGCAAAATCATCGTTTTTGTATTAATTTTTTTGTTCGCAGCAGCGCTTGTTATCGGAGCGGCGAATAGAAAGGGCAGGGAGGGAGGAAAATTCCTGTCTTGGCTAAAATTTCAAAAATCCCAGAACCAGCCGGCCGCGCCCACTCCGCCCAACGGCGGCTCGCCGAACCCTTCCCAACCAGGGTCAATCCCAGGCCAACACCAAGCTCTTTATGACCGGTTGGAGGGGAAACTTGATAATTTCATAGCCAAGGTTGAGGCAAGAGGAAACAAATCCAATTCCTCGGTCATATATAGCGCCGGCCTGATTACAGCCAATCCCAACTATGGCGATCTTCTGCTGACTCCCGACATTTACGATATGTCCATTAAATATATAGACCAGCTTAAAAAAATTGGAGTAACGGGCATCACAGTGGATATCAACTTTCCTCTACTCGACCCAAATTTCAGGAACGGCGAAAAATACCAGCAATTTTTGGATTTTTACAAAAAACTTAGCAACGAAATAAAGAAGCGGGGTTTAAATTTAAACATAGAAGTTCAACCTATTTTCCCGGACTACTCCACCCTGCCGGTCAAGCAATATTATCAAGGTCTTACCTTTGACACTTATAAACAAAGAGTGGCTGATATGCTTGTAACGATTGCCAAAGAACTGCAACCTCATTATTTGACGGTGGCGAACGAACCGGATACGGCTCAAGCCAACACCGGTTTCCCCATTGGCAGCCTGGATAATTCTTTGGGTATGGTTAATTTTTTCCTAAATAAGCTTAAAGATTCGGGCGCCAGTAACATCAAATATGGAGCTGGCTTCGGCACCTGGCAGAAAGATTATCAGACCTGGACAAATCGCTACACTAAAGAAACCTCTTTGGATTTTCTTAACATCCATATCTACCCGGCGGATGGAGACTTTTTGGACAGGGCTTTGGCGATTTCGGATACGGCAAAACAGAACGGAAAAAGCGTGGCCATTCATGAGGCCTGGCTGTATAAATGGCAGTTAGGCGATGCCGCCGGCATTGCCGTGTCAAAAGAAGTTTATTCGCTCGATGCCTACAGTTTTTGGGCACCCTTGGATCAAAAATTTATTCAGGCCCTGGTTTATCTTGCCCGTGAAAAACAATACGAGTATGTTTCGCCATTCTTTTCCAACTATTTCTTCGGTTATCTGGAATACGAACAAGCAAAAGATATGTCCGCTCCGAATCGGTTAAGCGCGGCTGTCAAACAGGGGATTAAAGACGCGCTCTCGGGTAAAGTCTCTTCCACCGGCGAGTTTTACAAAAAGCTGATTGCTCAATAAGAGAAAGTTTTTTCCAAAAATTTGTGCTTGAGGTGGGAGTCGAACCCACAACCCTTTCGGGACAACATTTTAAGTGTTGCGTGTATACCATTCCACCACTCAAGCATTGAGGCCTGGGCGGGAATTGCACCCGCGTATGAGAGTTTTGCAGACTCTTGTCTTGCTACTTGACGACCAGGCCAGATGTAAATGATTTTAGCTTTTATTATCTAAATTTTCAACGGGAGATTCATTTAGAAGTTCATCTATTCTTTGTCTATTATGCTCGCCTTCATCAATGGCGAAATCAACCATTGGAGCAAAGCCGAAAGATTTTTTGGACATCACAAATCGGCGAAAATCTTGCCGGCGGCGCTTGGCAAATTCCAAAGCTTGAGGTTCTTTTTCTCTCGGCCAGGCAGTGAAAAAAATAATGGCTCTTTTGCCTTTATTAAGAATATCTGTTTTGATTATAGTCATCAGGGAATCTTTATTTGATTCAGCGCTAAAATATTCAGCGGCAAATTGGCAAATCAAAGAAGCCATCTTTTCGTCCTTGTGTCTAATTGGTATTCTCATAAAGTAAAGATAAATTATTCCTGTTTTACGAGAGATATTACTTTTATGATATCCCCTGGCGCCAATTCTGTTTTGGATTCCAGCATTATGCCAAATTCCTGCCCCTCTTTTACCATATCAGTTTTTATTTTTTGAATTTGAATTTCTTTTATTTTACCGCTGCCAATCTCAGCGTCTCGACGGAAAATTTCAGCCACGCCTCCAGATTTTATTTCTCCCTCTGTTACTCGGCCGCCAACCACTTGTTTGTCTTTGTTTTTGCTAAAAATTCTGATTATTTTGGCGGAGCCGGTCGTCATTTCTATGGTTTCCACCGGGGTGGCCTCTTTTATTTTTTGTTTAACAAAATCCGCCAGCTCGTATATTATTTTATAAGTTTTTATCTCTATCTTGTCCCGCATGGCAAGCATCTCGGCGCTTTTGTCGGCGTTTACATTAAAGCCCAGCACCAGGGATTTTTTTACACTTGCCGTTTTGATGTCTCTTTCAGTGATGCCGCCAACTCCTTTTGAAATTATTTTGACCATTATTTTTTCATTGCCCAATTTTTGGAGTTCATGCTCTACGGCATCCAATGACCCGAAGGCATCCGCTTTGATGACTATGCCCAAAAGAACTCGTCCATCTTGGGGATTTTTTGGATTTTCTTTTGTCTTTTGGTTAATATCCTCAGCCGCGAATTTTATAGCCTCTTCTTTTTTTGATAATGTTTTAAATTGATTGCCGACTTTGGGCTGGGCGCTCCAGCCGACTATGCGGACTGGACTGGAGAAGCTGACCTCCAAAATATTTTCTCCTTTGTAATTTTCTATGGATCTGACTGGGGCGTAAGCTCCCTCGGTAGCCACAAACATACCTATTTTTAAGGACCCGTTTTTTATTATAAGAGTGGCTGAAATGCCTTGTTTAGAATTTAAACCGCTTTCTATGACAAAACCTTCAGCGGGGATGGAGGGGTCGCCTTTTAATCCTTCAATATCGGATTGCAAAGCAATCATTTCCAAGAGGTCGGGAACACCTTCTCCGGTTTTAGCCGAAATGGATACCACTGGCACTATGCCGCCCCAGCCTTCCATCAAAATCCCGTTTTCCGCCAAATTTTGCTTTGTTTTTTCTATGTTTGCTCTGGCTCTGTCTATTTTGTTTAAGGCCACGATAAATGGCATGGCATCTTTGTTGATGCAGTCAAGGGCTTCAATAGTCTGCGGTTTTACCCCATCTTCGGCCGAGACCACTAGCACGGCGATATCCGCCGCGTTGACGCCACGCTCTCTGATAGAACAAAAAGCTTCGTGTCCGGGAGTATCCAAAAAAGTTATTTTTCTTTTTTCATTGCCGATATTACACTCTGCTTCATAGGCGGAAATATGCTGAGTGATGCCGCCCGCTTCCTTCTCGGCGGTATTGGTTTTTCTTATATAATCAAGAAGGGTAGACTTGCCGTGGTCAATATGCCCCATAATAACCACCACTGGCGGGCGGATTGTCAAATTTATTTTTTCTGTTTTATTTTTTTTATTTCTAGCGGGATTCATTTTCTTTGGCTTTATTTATGGTTCTTTTCTCTTCTTCCGATAACTCATATTCACTTTTCCAATTTTTTAACGGTTTGGCAAATACATTAGTCCGTTCCCTGGTGTGCATACTGGTGATAACCACCCCATTGCCTTCTTCATCTGCAAAAACCGAAGAAAAACTTTGATTGCCCCCAATGCCTTCTCCTTGAAATGGATTAAATCTTAAAGTGGCGGCATTGGTTGTTTTCTTTTTTAGCCGGCTGTCCAACCGCTTCATATATTCTGTCGACTCCGCTTGAAATCTGATAAAATCCTCAAGAGTTTTGGTATGAAGCTTCAAAAGTCTTTCAATGTCCGGCGTATTGGTGCTTCTGAAAATTTTAGAAACTCTCAAATGCATCAATGTTGAAAAAACCAAAGCAATCAAAGAAATCGCTAGAGCGATAAATGGCAACAAAAAAACAACTAAATTCCAATCAATTGACATAATCAACATTATACACTAAATTATGATATTATCCAAAGGATGAAAAACAAAGGAAAAAGAGTGTTTTTAGATTATGCCGCTATTACCCCGATTGACCCCCGGGTGGAAGCAAAAATACGAGAGGTCCAGAGAAAATTTTGGGCCAATCCGTCTTCTTTGCATTTGGAAGGAGAAATGGCAAAAAATATTTTGGAAGAGGCAAGAATAAAAATTGCCTGCATTTTACATTGCCGGGCTGGCGAAATATTTTTCACCAGCGGCGGCACTGAATCGTTAAATTTGGCTATTTTGGGAATTTGCCGAGAAGATGCCCATCTCGGCATTCCTCATATTATTTGCTCGTCAATGGAACATCCTGCCGTTTTGGAACCCATAAAATATTTATTAAAAAATAAAGAAATAGAGGCCTCTTTTATTTCTCCGGATAAAAATGGAATTATAAATCCGGAATCAATCAAAAAAGAAATCAAACCAAATACTGTTTTGGTTGTAATTCAACATGCTAACAATGAGATTGGTGTCATTCAGCTGATTAGAGAGATTAAAAAAGTTATTGAAAATTGTAAATTGAAAATTGAAAATTCAAGCAAACCATATTTGCTGGTAGATGCCAGCCAAAGCGTTCTTTATGAAAATATTTCTCTGGAAAGATTGGGTGCCGATATTTTAGTTTTAGATGGAATTAAAATGTACGGGCCGAGAGGCGTGGGAATTTTAGCGGTCAAACATGGTACCAACATTTCTCCCATTATTTTTGGCGGTGGACAGGAAGGCGGTCTGAGATCTGGTACGGAAAATGTGCCGGGTGCCATTGGTTTAGCCAAAGCTCTTGAAATAGCAGTTCAAAAAAAAGATAAAGAATCAAGGCGACTTACTGAATTACGCAATTACGCTATTCAAAAAATTTTGAAAGAAATTCCTAATTCTTCTCTCAATGGCGATTTGG
The DNA here is from genome assembly GCA_038056395.1 of Patescibacteria group bacterium. Taxonomy (GTDB): domain Bacteria; phylum Patescibacteriota; class Minisyncoccia; order Phycocordibacterales; family WO2-35-19; genus WO2-35-19. The sequence goes on from JBBUFS010000006.1 coordinate 55,318, forward strand.
AAAACAGGTTGCCTAATAATATAAATATATGCCTTGCCACACCGAAGCTTTCTGCGAAGGCGGGTTTTCAAAAAATAGATTCAGAATTTTTGGTCATAAAACTAGACACACTTGGTTTTGCCGTTTCCGCCGCCTCCGCCTGCCACACCCTTTCTTTAGAGAATGGCTCATATGTCATTGAGTCGCTCGGCAAGCCCGAATGCTCTTCTTCATCTCTCCGTATCACTCTCGGCCGTTCCACCAAAAAATCAGATTTGGACAGACTTATCTCTACTATCAAAAAGATAATTGAATAATTGTTTTTTGTTTTGTAATTTGATATTATATTTACATCGTGGAGGATTTAACCAAACATCAACTCATACTTATCGTGCTACTGGTCACCTTCGTGACATCTATTGCCACTGGCATTATTACTTTTACTTTACTTTCCGAAGCGCCAGTGGAGGTAACTCAAAATATAAGCAGAGTAGTAGAAAGAACCATTGAAAGAGTGGTTACGGAGCCGGGCAAACCGGACAAAGTAGTTACTACTGTGGTGGTTAACGAAGAAGACCGGGTGCTGGAGGCCATTGCTAAAAACGAAAAATCAATAGTTAGACTTAAAACTGCCGGAGCTGATGGCTCTGAAATTTTTTCCGGTATCGGTGTTGTGTTGTCTGCCGATGGCGTTATTGTTGCCGACTTGCGAAGCTATAATGCCGCCTCTTCCTTTACAATTTTGTTCCATGACGGCAAAACATATCCTTCCGGAAAAGTTTTTATTGATAATGAAAAGGGACTGGTTTTTATGAAAACAACTCTTCCTCAAAATGAAAACCCCAAATACACTTTTTTTCAGGCGGTTTTTGGAAATTCTGACAGTTTAAAAATCGGCCAGACTCTGGTGGCTATTAGTGGCCGAGATTCTAATGCCGCCTCTATCGGCAGAATTTTCCAGCTTGCATTGGCAGATGACAAAAAAACCGTAAAAAATATTTTATCTGATATAAAGGTTTCTAAAAATCATTTAGGTAGTCCGGTTCTTAATCTTTCTGGCGAGGTAGTTGGCCTAGAAGCGCCTCTAATTGAAACCGATACTGAATATTCTTTTGTTCCCATAAACATAATAAAATCAGCCACCACCAAAGCTCTGGAAGAAATAAATAAATAATCTTCTATAAGTCAATTAGCTTGATTTAAGCCAGTTTTCTGCTATAATGGTATAATATATGACGCCGTTTAATCAATTTACAACCAAAGCCAAAGAAGCCATCAGAAAGGCCCATGAGCTGGTTATTGAACGCGGCCAAAATCATGTGGGACCATTGCATCTTTTGGCGGCTTTGATATTGCAAGAAGAAAGTATGGTTGCTTCAATTCTTGACAAGATAGAAGTGGATATCATTCTACTGACCGATTCTATTTTTGAAGCTATGGAAGGTGGTATTAGTGGCAATACTATGACGGCTTCTTATCAAATTTTTATTACTCCTGAACTGGCCCACATTATTGAGCATTCCTCAAAAGTGGCTTCTTCTATAAATGACGAATTTGTTTCCACTGAGCACCTTTTTATTTCCTGTTTGGAAGTGCCCAGCCAGGCCAAGGATATTCTTTCTCGCTTTAAAATTGAAAAAGAAAAAGTTTTGTTTTTGATCCAGGAAATAAAACAAGGCAGAATGGTGGATAATAAAAGCACTCAAAAAAATAAAACTCTTATAAAATACACCCGCTCCTTGACCAAATTGGCTCGCGAAAACAAACTTGACCCGGTTATCGGCCGAGACGAAGAAATTTCCCGCATCATTCAAATTCTTTCACGCCGCACCAAAAATAATCCGATTTTAATTGGAGAAGCCGGAGTTGGTAAGACCGCTATTGCCGAAGGTTTGGCCATGAGAGTAATTTCCGGCAACGCGCCGGAATCCCTGAAAGACAAGGAAATTGTTTCCCTTGATCTTGGTCTTTTAGTGGCTGGCACAAAATACCGGGGAGAATTTGAAGAGCGGCTCAAAAATATAATAAAAGAGATAGAAAAGTCAGAAGGCAAAATTATTCTTTTTATTGATGAAATTCATACTTTGGTTGGCGCCGGATCGGCCGAAGGATCGCTTGATGCCTCCAATATGTTAAAGCCATCATTAGCCAGAGGAGAACTTAGAGCCATCGGCGCCACCACCATTAAAGAATATCAAAAATATATTGAGAGAGATCCAGCGCTCACTCGCCGTTTTCAGCCGGTTTTTATAAGTGAGCCTTCCATAGAAGACGCTATCACCATACTTCGCGGGCTCAAGGAAAAATATGAATTATATCATGGAGTGCATATCACCGATGATGCCATTAAAGCGGCCGTCAATCTTTCTGCCCGGTATATTGCCGACCGATTTTTGCCGGACAAAGCGGTGGATCTCATTGATGAAGCCGCGTCGCATCTTAAAATTTCACTTGAAAATATGCCGCCTATTTTACAGGAAACAAATTCAAAAATAATGAAGCTGGAAATTGAGAAAGAAGCTCTCAAGAAAGAGGTGGAAAACAAAAATGACAAAGTGAAAGTCCGTTTGCAGGATATTGAAAGGGAAATTGCCGACCTCAAAGAGAAAACATCCGAGATTGATTTAAAATGGAAAAATGAGAAAGAAAGCGTCGGAGAGATAAAAAGAATTAAAAAAGAGCTTGAATCTGCCAGATTGGAAGCCGAAGCCGCAGAAATACAAACCGACCTGGCCAAGGCGGCGGAAGTCCGTTACGGCAAAATTCCGGCGTTGGAAAAAAATTTGGACCTTAATGTTAAAAAACTAAAAAAACTGCAGAGTTCCCGCCGCATTTTGAAAGAAGAAATAACCGAAAATGACATTGCCAACATTGTGGCTAAATGGACCAATATTCCGGTTTCCAGAATGCTTGAAGCGGAAGCCGAGAAGCTGGTCAGAATGGAAGCCGATTTAAAAAAACGCATCATTGGCCAGGATGAAGCCGTTAAAAAAATTGCTGATACCATTAAACGATCCAGAGCCGGCATTGCCGACCCTAACAAACCAATCGGCTCCTTCATCTTTTTGGGCCCGACTGGAGTTGGCAAGACCGAGCTGACCAAAGCTTTGGCCGAGTTTATGTTCAATGACGATAAAGCTCTGATTAGAGTGGATATGTCTGAATTTATGGAAAAACATTCTGTTTCCAAATTGATTGGCGCTCCTCCCGGCTATGTCGGCTTTGATGAAGGCGGCGGACTGACTGAAATGGTTCGGCACCGGCCGTATTCCATAGTTTTGTTTGATGAAATTGAAAAGGCGCATCCGGAAGTGTTCAACGTGCTTCTGCAGGTTTTAGATAATGGCCGGTTGACCGATGCCAAAGGCCGAACCGTCAATTTCAAAAATACCATTATCATTATGACTTCAAACATCGGCGCCAATTACATAGATAAGATGGAAAAAATGGGCTTCAGCGACCGGGAAAAAGAAGGCGGGGAATACGCCGATGTCAAAGAAAAAGTGTTGGAAGCGATGAAAGATTTTTTCCGTCCGGAATTTTTGAATCGAGTAGATGATATCGTCATTTTTGATATTTTACCCATGTCCGCTATCCGAGATATTGTCAAAATCCAAATTGATTTGGTGCGCGAAAGGATGGCAATCAAAGAAATTTCTTTGGAGCTTACAGATGAGGCTTACGAATATTTGGCCAAAGAAGGCTACAATCCCCAATATGGCGCCAGGCCCCTAAAAAGAGTCATTCAAAATAAAATATTAAACCAAGTGGCGTCCCTCATAATTTCCAAAGGTATTATGAAAGGCGGCTTAGTTTCTATTTCCGTGAAGAATGGCGAATTGGTTTTTGACATTAAAAAAGGCAGGAGGGGAGCCATCATTGAAGCCTCAATGCTTGATGCTGTTCCGGCTGAAGTTGGAGTTTAATTTTGTTTACACTGAGTTTGTCGAAGTGTGTCTCTATTGTACCAAACTCGCACCTATTTCCAAAACAAAGTGAGGTAATGACTTCGCAC
>JBBUFS010000007.1:0-16771 GCA_038056395.1 Patescibacteria group bacterium
AAATTCTGCAGATCGGGGGGACTTATATTGCTGGAATTTTTGCGGCATATCTCCTCATCGGTCTCGGCATTCTTAAGATTTTGCATCTCTTCAATACGCCGCACTTCATGGGCAAGCTCGGGGCAACTCTTCTTATTGTGTTTGGTGTGATAAACATTCTCAATGAGTTCTTCCCCAGGTTTCCTCTCAAATTGAAAATTCCGCAGGTTTCTAATTCTGCAATGGCAAGGCTTATGGAAAGAGCATCTTTCCCAGCCGCTTTCGGATTGGGTCTCTTGGTTGGTATCTGCCAATTCCCATGCATGGGAGGACCATACCTGATGGTTATAGGACTCTTGCGCGATCAAGTCACATATTTTAGCGGCTTCGGTTACTTAACCCTCTACAATCTCATTCTCATAGTTCCCCTGATAGCGGTGCTCTGGATCACAGCAGATAAAAAAATTGTAGACAAAGTGCAGGAATGGAAAAAGACAAATATGAAAGGGTTCCGTTTTTGGGCAGGCCTTCTCATGATTATTATCGGCATCCTAATTTTCTTCATATGACCACTCGATTTAAATTGGGCGATTTGCTCGCCAAGATCACAAAAATTCTTCACATTCCGCATTGCCTAAAATGCGAAAAACGTCGCCAGATTCTAAATGAAATAGGCAACGGAAAGCCTTGGTCGGTTAACGACATTGTAAAAAAGCTGGCCAATTGCTGCGACTAATAAAATAAGTCAAAGATTATGGAAAATGAAAATAAAAAAGATCATTCTCTGACTCTAAGCATTCTTGCTTCTTCCATTATTCTTGCTTCGGCATGGATGTATACTTCAGAGTTTAAAACTACACCAGAACAGAGAGCGAACATCGTCGCTACTCAGCAAAAAAAACAAGTGTTGGCACTTGAGGCGATAGTTTTGCCGTCTAACGGAGTAGAACTGCCTGTGGTTTGGGGAGATCTCGGGGCAAAACTGGTTAATGACGGCGTGATAGACGCGGATAAATTCAAAGCCATTTATGAACAGAGAGGAACTTTCACCGAAGAATATAAAAATCTTCTTTTGGGGACCAATAGTGGCAAACTAAAAATGACCAATGAAAACTCTGGCTACTTGCTCAACTTGCTTTGGGCTCTTGGGCTTGGAAGTAAAAATCCTGTCTTAGATACGGGCGAGATGGTAGATCCAAAATACGGCGGAGCTAAAGGTTTTGCTTCAACAGGAGGCTGGACTATCGCTAAAGGCAGCGCAATGGACCACTACAGCCGCCACAGCTACTTCAATTTAACGGGAGATCAGCAAGCCTTGGTAGATAAAGTATCAAGAGGTATTTACAGGCCATGTTGTGGCAACTCGACTCACTTCCCGGATTGTAACCATGGCATGGCAATGTTGGGCCTCTTGGAGCTTATGGCTTCTCAGGGAGTCAGTGAACAAGATATATGGAAGACAGCTTTGGCTGTAAATTCGTATTGGTTCCCGAACAACTATTTGACCATTGCAACCTACATGAAGAACCAAGGAACTGAATGGAAGAATGTAAATCCGCAGGAAATGCTTGGGAGTAAATACTCTAGTGCCTCTGGCTTTAGGAACATTTCATCGCAAGTCATCCAACCTCAACAACAGAGTGGAGGAGGAAGCGGATGTGGTATAGATACGGGTGGAGCGGTCCAACAGCCCCGACAGCAGAGTTGCGGAATATAATATAAAATAAAAACATGGAAAACAAACAATTAAAAAAAGTAAAATTGAAGATTCACGGCATGCACTGCGCAAGCTGTGAGGTTCTTATAGAACGGAAATTCAAAAATGTCGCTGGGATAGAAAAAGTTCATGTAAATCACACTAACGGCAAAGCCGATTTATTGTGTTCATGTGAACCAAATCTTCGCCAACTAAACAACCTTGTGAGTGAGAGTGGCTATCAAGTTTCTTCTTGGGATGACCGCAATAGTCCTGCAGTTGTGACCAGAGACAAAAACACCATTACCGATTATTTGCAAATAGGATGGATCTTCCTTGTGATTGTGGCTCTTTACAATATCCTCAAGCAGTTTGATTTTCTACCGAGTATTTTCATCTCTGGACACATGGGTTACGGTCTTATATTCCTCATTGGTTTATTTGCCGCAGTCTCATCGTGTATTGCTGTGGTGGGCGGATTACTGCTTGCTCTTGCGGGGAAATATAATGAATCTCACCCTGAACTTACTGGGATCCAAAAATTCAAACCGCATATTTATTTCAACATAGGAAGAGTTATAGGTTATACCGTTTTTGGAGCGGCAATTGGAGCTTTAGGGTCGGTTCTAACTCTCTCACCGAGAGCTAATGGTTATCTCATGGTCCTAGTCAGTGTAGTCATGCTCATGCTTGGTTTTCAACTGCTTCATCTTTTCCCAGGACTGCGAAAATTCAGCCCGAAGATGCCCAAGTTCATCAGTCATAAAATTCACGACTTGAGTACCAAAGATAGTAAGAGCGCTCCGTTCACGCTCGGCGCGTTTACATTCTTCTTGCCCTGCGGATTCACCCAAGCGTTGCAACTCTATGTCTTGGCAAATGGCGATTGGAAAATAGGAGCGTTAACTATGCTTGTATTCTCCCTTGGAACACTGCCTGCGTTGATTTCGCTCAGTGCCATTTCCAGTTTCGTCAAAGGAGTATTTCAAAAACACTTCTTAAGATTTGCTGGAGTGCTGATTATTATGCTTTCTGTCTTCAATATCAATAATGGCCTGACGCTTGCGGGATTCAACTGGAATATCGCTTTAGCTTTCACTTCTCCCTCAAGCAATAAACAACCGGAAATAGCTACGGCGCCGATTGTGGACGGAAAACAAATTGTGAAAATGAAAGTTAGCGGTTACACCTATATTCCCAATAAATTTAATATTGTGGAAGGAGTGCCTGTGGAGTGGCAAATTGACGGAGGCAGTGCTGCTGGCTGCGGCAAAGTTATTGTGATACCGTCTCTCGGCACAAGCAAATATCTCTCGCCTCAAGGCATTACCACAATTACATTCACACCAACTCAGACAGGGACCATTCCGTTTAACTGCAGTATGGGTATGATGACGCGCGGCTCGGAATTTACCGTAGTTCCAAATACCAAAGGAATTGTAGGAGCAAAAATTGAACCTACTGCCGGAACACAGTCGGTGCCCTGTGATCCTAAAGTGGCCGATTGTATAGAACCTCAAAAACTTTCAATTGAAGTCTCAAGAGAAAAAGGCATTGTTCCTCTCTCTCTTACCGCTAAAAAAGGAGTGCCTGTTGAACTGACAATAGACGCCAAAACTCCTCTTGGCGGCTGTATGTCGGTCTGGGTAATCCCAAAATACAGCGTCACTATTCCTATGACAAAAGTAGGAAAGAATACGGCCACCTTCACTCCTACCGAAGTGGGGTCAGTTTTTCTGACCTGTAGTATGGGATCAAAATTAGTAGAAATTAATGTAACTGACTAAACATGAAAATTCTATATTTGTTAGTTTTGCTCATATGCCCGATTTCCATGATATTTATGATGAAAAACATGAATCATGGCCAGCGAGAATCAGATATTAAAAATAATTCTAAAAAAGAAAATGAAAACAGCTGTCATTAAAATAGAAGGGACCCACTGCGGTGCCTGTAAATCACTGATTGAAGATGTAAGTAAAGACCTAAATGGAGTACAATCTAAAGTAGAAGCTAATAATAAAAATATATGAGCTTAGATAAAATAATTGTTACAGCCGCAAGCCTCTTAGGTATAGCGTTTACCTACTGGTTCTTTTTAGGTAAAAAAGAAAAAGAAATTCAAGTATCAGATTCGGTGGATATTATTGTAGAGGGTGGATATACGCCCGAGGCAATTTCTATTCCTAAAAACAAAACTACTAAAATAAACTTTATCCGTAAAGACTCCAATAGCTGTCTGGAAGAGGTCATTTTGGGTGATTTCAAAATCAAAAAATATCTGCCACTCAATCAAAAAATCACAGTTGAGTTGACACCAAAGAAGACGGGCGAGTTTACTTACTCATGCGCTATGAACATGTATCACGGCAAGATAATAGTTCGATGAAGCTCACTATAAATCATAAAATAATATGAATCAAACTAAAAAAACTTTTTCCATAAAAGGTATGCATTGCGCGTCATGCGTCATGATACTTGAGCGGTCACTCAAAAAAGTAGAAGGGGTATTGGGAGCAACTGTAAACCTGGCCACCGAAAGGGCGACCGTGACATACGATCCTGCGGTAGTTACCGATGAAAAACTTTCTTCCGCTGTTTCCAATGTTGGCTATGAGGCTTTGGTTAATGAGGAAGTAAAAACAGAAGATGAGGAACAAAAAGAAAAACAGCAAGAACTCAAGAAATTAAAATTTAAGGTAATTTTCAGCTTAATTCTGGGGGGTCTTATTTTGTGGGGTGGTTTCCCTGGTCTTATGAAAACGGCGCCCATGATTTTACAAAATTTCTGGGTGCAAATGCTCCTTGCCACACCTGTTCAATTTTGGGCAGGTTTTGCGTTCTACAAAGCTACAATATCGGCTCTTAAACACAGGACGGCAAACATGGACACATTGGTTGCCATAGGTACGACGGTTGCCTTTGTATATTCCGCCTTTGTAACCGTACTGCCAGAGTTAGTAGAAAAAATCGGTATTGAACCTATGCCGTATTTCGATACAGGAGCAGTTATTATCGGACTTATTTTGCTTGGACGATATTTTGAAGCCAAAGCCAAGGCTGGCACATCTGAAGCTATTAAAAAATTGATTGGGTTGCAGGCAAAAACCGCTAGAGTTTTGCGAGATGGAAAAGAAATTGATTTGCCGATAAATGAAGTAATAATCGGAGACATTATACGCGTTCGGCCTGGAGAAAAGATTCCTGTTGACGGCATCATTGAGAGCGGAGAATCGTCAATTGATGAATCTATGATCACGGGAGAGAGTATGCCCGTTGATAAAGTTAAAGGTGATACGGTAGTTGGCGCAACCATGAATAAAACAGGCACATTTACTTTCAAGACCACCAAAGTGGGTGGAGAGACCATGCTGGCCCAAATAATTAAATTGGTCCAGGAAGCCCAGGGTAGTAAAGCTCCCATTCAAAGACTTGCGGATCTAGTGTCTTCTTATTTCGTGCCAGTGGTAATAATGCTTGCTTTTATCACTTTTGGCGTCTGGTATATTTGGGGTCCCGCTCCATCTCTTTTATTTGCATTACTTAACACTGTCGCCGTCCTCATCATTGCTTGCCCTTGCGCCATGGGACTGGCTACGCCGACAGCCATTATGGTTGGTACAGGCAAAGGAGCTGAGTACGGCATCTTGATTAAAGACGCGGAGAGTTTGGAAACCGCCCACAAAATCAAAACTATTATTTTTGATAAAACTGGCACTCTTACCAAAGGAGAACCGGAGGTCACAGATATAGTTTCTTTTGGTTCAATGAATAAAGACGAGTTGCTCAAGCTTGCTGGATCAATTGAAAAAGGTTCTGAACACTCTTTAGCCGAAGCAATTGTCAAAGCCGCTGAAGCTAAAAATCTCACCTTGTCCAAAATTGAAAAGTTTCAGGCTATCCCCGGTCACGGGGTTGAAGGAATTGTTGAAGGTAAGAGAATTATTTTTGGAAACAAGAGATTGATGGACAAAGAAGCTATTGATGTAAGTACAGCTACGGACCAAGTTAGTGAAATGGAAAATAACGGTAAGACCGTTATGATGATTGGTAGTGAAAATAAGCTTATAGGCTTGGTGGCAGTGGCAGATATTATAAAAGAAAGCGCCAAAGAAGGGCTTACAGCTTTAAAAAACTTAGATATAGAAGTTGCTATGATTACCGGAGATAATAAAAGAACTGCAAATGCTATTGGACGCAGTTTAGGAATTGACAGGATTCTCGCGGAAGTCTTGCCAGACCAAAAAGAAGCTGAGATTAGAAAAATCCAAGCCGAGGGCAAAGTGGTAGCTATGGTTGGCGATGGCATAAACGACGCCCCGGCGCTCGCAGCAGCAGATGTGGGCATTGCTATGGGAAGCGGAACCGATGTTGCCATTGAAGCGGCTGATATTACTCTCATAAATAAAGATTTAAGGTCGGTAGCAGCGGCAATTATCCTATCAAAGAAAACAATGAGAACTATTCGCCTTAATCTGTTCTGGGCTTTCGGTTACAACGTCATTCTTATTCCTGTGGCTATGGGAGCTTTATACCCGCTCTTTAAGCTGTTATTGAATCCGATCTTTGCTTCAGTCGCTATGGCCACCAGCTCTGTCTCGGTTGTGGCAAATTCACTTCTACTTAAAAGAAAGAAGATTATCCAATAAAATGAAATATTTAGGCATTGATTTTGGCAGTAAAAGGGTGGGTGTGGCGGTTTCTGATGATGGCGGCAAAATAGCTTTTCCATACTCGGTTATTTCAAATGATGATAATCTTTTTGTTGAAATTCTTAAAATAATAAAAGAAGAAAAAATCGGAAGTATTGTGATGGGAGAGTCTAAAGATTTTGCAGGAAAGCCGAATATCATAATGAAAGAGATAAAGAAATTTAAAAAATTACTTGAAGAAAAAATAAAATTACCTGTTTCATTTGAACCAGAATTTATGACGAGCAATCAAGCGAGACAAGTAGTCGGCAAAAACGAAATGGAAGACGCTTCAGCTGCAGCCATTATCCTCCAATCCTACTTAGACAAAAATTCGCATATGTTATAATTTAGACATGAAATTTGGATTTCTTTCTAAATATTTTCCGTTGCCCCAATTTTTAAAGCCGCCCCACATTGGAATTTCTTTTTCTGATTTTAACATCAAAGCCATTTCGTTTAATAAAATTCTCAAGAACCCCCCTTTAAAAAGCATTATTGTGCCGGTTGAAAAAGGGTCTATAATTGCGGGAAATATTGTCAATATGGAAGATGTTGTAAAAAAACTTTCTGTTGTCAAAGAAAATTTTAATTCACCATTTGTCTTTTTTACCATACCGGATGAGCTGACCTATGTGTTTTCCACCTCAATAATGGTGACCTCTGGGGGCAATATAACAGAGGGTGTGGCGTTTATTATAGAAGAAAATGTGCCGCTTTCCTTAGACGACACGATTTTTGACTTTACGCCGACTAAAATCGTTCAGTCTGGATTGGAATATAAAGCCTCAGTAGTAGTAGCGGCCTGTGTCAAAAAAGAAGTGGAAAAATTTGTAGAAGCTTTTCACCGAGCCGGATTTGAACCGGTCGGATGCGTCCACGAATCTCAGGCCATCGCCAACGCCCTTATCCCCAAGAAATTTCCGGGGGTATTATGCGTCGTTCATGCCAGAGAAAACAGGGTTGGAATATATTTAGTAAAAGACAATCTTGTCTATTTCTCAACCCTGAGGTCTATTTTGGATGAAGCCTATAATAAGCAGTTTTTGGATGAATACGAAAAATTTCTAGAATATTACGCAAAATACGACACAGACAAAAATCAACCGATAAAAACCGTTTTGATTTGCGGCGAATTTGAATATGCCAAAAAAGCGGTTGAGGCTATAATTAATTCCGAAAACTGCATAAAAGATGTAAAGTTATCAAATGTCTGGACAAATGTTTTTGAAATAGACAAGCACCTTCCAGACATTCCCTATGAAAAATCTTTAAGTTTTGCGGGGCCGATTGGCGCCGTTCTGTCTGGAATAACGTAAACATAAATTTACAATCAAGATGAATCTTTTGCCAAATACAGAAAAAGAAGCTTTGAAAAAGGGTTTAAAACTCCGTTCTCTGGTTTTGGCGTCATTTCTGTTGTCAGCATCCTTTTTAATTGGTTTCATCATGCTTTTACCCTCTTATTTTTTAACCTCGCAAAATTTTTCTAAAATTGCTCCGGAAAATTATCTATCGGCGGCGGGGGACGAGGATTCAATCAAAGAGATTTTAAATTTACCCAAAGAGATAGACACTAAATTGAAATTTTTTCAGTCGAATATCAACGGCATACCATCTGCGGACTTTCTTTCTAAAGTTATAAATTTTCTGCCGGAAAAAGTGGCATTAAACACCATTTCTTTTTCCAGAAACAAATCTTACAAGAGCAAAAACGGCGTGGTTATTTTAGTCTCTGGCACGGCTCTTGACAGAGATTCTCTGGTCTCATTCTCAACGCTTTTGAAAGAGTCCAATTTATTCTCGGCCGTTGAAGTGCCGGTTTCAAGCCTTACCAAAGACAAAAACCTTCCTTTTTCCATGAATATTTTTATTGAAGTAAAAAAATGAATAACTGGATTCTAAAAAATAAAATCATAAAACTCGCCATTATTATGGCTTCATCTGGCATTGTTTTATACTTTGTCGGTTTTTTTATAGTCTTCAGGGAAATGAAAAAAATAGAAGATTTTTATCGCAACAATGAATCAGAATCTTATAAAGAAAAAAAATTTCTGGCTATTAAATCCATAACTGAAACGAACAAAGAATCAATACAAACACTCCAAGATTTTTTTATTCAAAAAGATGATGAGGTGAAATTTATAGAGCGAATAGAAGAAATCGCCCGGACCTCCGCCATTAAATTTGAAATTGTTTCCATTGATATTTTGGCAAACAAAACAGATTTGTTTAAAGAAGATGTTAGTGTAAAAATAAACATAGAAGGTTCCTGGGGAAGTATAATAAATTTTATGGATAAACTAGAAAAAACACAATTTGGGATTTTAATTCAAAATATTAATATTGATGCCAATACCGGCGGCAATTGGTCAGGTTTTATTGAGTTTATTGTTTTTAGAGAAAAATGATGAAATTTAATTTTTTAAAACTTAAAAAAGACAACCCGCCACCTTTGGAGTCTTTGCGGCCTCGGATTTTTAACATTGATTTATTTTGGTTCAGAAGCTTGGGTTTATGCTTGGTAATTCTTATAATCACCGCTTTTATTGGATTTAAACTTTTATACTCGCAATATTTTGAAAGCTACAAAGAATCTGAATCTGCCGGAGATTTTGAAAATCTGATAAATATAAACGCGCTCAAAAGCGCCATAGAAAAGAGAAACAATTTCATAAACAAAGAAGCCTCATTATCACGAGATCCTTCGCTGTAAAAATTTTGTTTATACCGAACTTGTTGAAGCGCCCTCGCTAGGAATCGGACCTAGATTTAGAGATTAGAAGTCTCTCGTTCTATCCATTGAACTACGAAGGCTGGGTGCGCGCTGAAGGATTCGGACCCTCGACCCCCGAGGTGTAAACTCGGTGCTCTAACCAACTGAGCTAAGCGCGCGCACATATACCATAACATATTTTTATGGCATAGTATAAGTATGAAAATAAACATTTTATACGAAGATGAATATATTTTAGCTCTGGATAAACCGAGCGGGCTTTTGATGCACCTCGTAAAATCCGCTGACGCAGATCACGGGGCAAGTGCTGACAGCAGAAAACGCGAGCCGGTTTTGACAGACTGGATCCTTGAAAATTATCCTGATTTGAAAGAAGTGGGGGAGTCTCAAATACTTCAAAATGGCGAAGTGATAAAAAGGCCGGGGATTGTGCATCGGTTGGATAGGGAAACAAGCGGAGTGATTATCGTGGCCAAAACCAAAGAAGCTCATCAATTTTTAAAAGAGCAGTTTCAAAACAGGAAGGTAGAGAAAATTTACAATGCGGTTGTCTGGGGAAATTTTTTGCCGGAAAAAATGGAAGGCGTAATAAACAAACCCATAGGCCGAAGCGCCAGTGATTTTAGAAAATGGTCGGCTGAACATGGCGCCAAAGGCGAATTAAGAGAAGCGGTGACGGAATATAAAGTTCTTGCACAAGGAAAATTTCTTGCCCCGCGAAATTCTGTGCAACAGAATGAAGTGGGGGCGTATTTGGAAATTAGGCCCAAGACGGGTAGAACGCATCAAATAAGAGTGCATCTAAAGGCGATCGGACATCCGGTAGTGGGGGATAAGCTGTATGGCCCCACTTCGCCAAAGGCTTCGCGGGGTAAAGAAAAAAATTTAGGATTTGATAGATTGGCTTTGCATGCTCTTTCAATAAAATTGGAACTTCCAAATCATACTCACATCACCATAGAATCTGCATTACCAAAAGAATTTAAAAATGTTAAAAATATTTTGAAATAATTTTCTTCTAACCTCCTCCCGGCCTCCCCCTTACTTTAAGGGGGAGGTGACTGCTATCTGTCATTAAGTTGTCTTTTGGGGTGTGGAGTATATAATAAACTTATTACAAAATAATTATAAAAATATGGAAGGAGAACCAAAACAAGAAAATTTAATTGAAGAATTACAAAAAGACCAAAATTCTTTAAAAGAAAGTTTAGAAGAACAAAAAAGTATTTTGAGAGATATGATGGGACATGATTTAGTGAATGTTCATGAAGACATAAATAATTTTGAAGAAATTATTACAAAGAATCAAGAAATAATAGATAGACTTGGTAATAATCTTGAAAAATTAAAATAACCTCCCCAACCCTCCTTATTTCTTTAGAAACACGAAGTACTTTAAGGAGGGAACCGCGCAACAAGTTTTTTGTTTTGTGGAATTTTTGTATTTTTTTCTTCTTTCCGGTTCCTCCCCTTAATGTAAGGGGAGGTTAGGAGGGGTTAGAAATGGTTGGATGGTTTATAATATCTATATGGACTCCAAATTTCTCTATAACCATAAAGATTTAAGAGACAGACGCAGAGAACTTAGAAATAATCAAACTCCTGCCGAGAAGATTTTATGGAAACATATTTCAAAAAATAAAATTTCTGGTTTGAGATTTTTAAGACAATATAGTGTCGGACCCTACATTCTTGATTTTTATTGTCCAAAAATTCGTTTGGGAATTGAATTGGATGGGGAAATTCATGAAATGAATAAACTTTATGATAGAGATAGAGAAAAATATTTGGAAGGTATAGATATAAACATAATCAGATTTTGGAATAATGATGTTTTGAAGAATTTAATAGAAACTCTAAATAAACTGCGAGACAAAATTAAACAACTGTATAATAAATAGCAGTCACCCCTTCCTTAAAGTAAGGAAGGGGACGGGGGGAGGTTAGGAAAAGAGAAAAGAAGAGTTAGAAAAAAGAAATAAAAAATGCTATATTTTTGTTATGTCAGAAAAGTCAAAAATTGCCGAAAGGGAAGAGGAAATCCTGAAATTTTGGCAGGAAAATAAAATTTTTGAAAAATCGCTTGAAAAGCCGGCGCCTAAAGGCGAGTTTGTGTTTTATGAAGGACCACCAACAGCTAATGGTAAGCCGGGCATTCATCACTTAGAGGCCAGAGCTTTTAAGGATTTAATTCCTCGTTACAAAACAATGCGGGGTTATCATGTGCGTCGCAAAGGAGGATGGGATACTCACGGATTGCCTGTTGAACTTCAAGTGGAAAAGCAGCTTGGTCTCAAATCAAAAAAAGAAATAGAGGATTACGGCATAGAAAAATTTAATCAAAAATGTAAGGAAAGTGTTTGGGAATATGTGGATTTATGGGAAAAATTTACCGACAGAATTGGATTTTGGGTTGATCAAAAAAATCCCTACATCACCTACAAAAATTATTACATTGAAGCAGTATGGAATATTCTCAAAAAAATTGAAGAAAGAAAATTGCTTTATAAAGATTACAAAGTGGTGCCTTGGTGCCCGCGTTGTGGTACAGGGCTTTCTTCTCACGAATTGGCTCAAGGTTATGAGGATGTTAAAGATTTATCTATAACTATAAAATTTAAATTAAAATCTGGTCAAAAGTTTGGAGAAAAAAAAGAATTCGAAACAGGCAATAGTGCTTATATTTTGGCTTGGACAACTACTCCTTGGACTTTGCCTGGCAACGTGGCCTTGGCCATAAAAAATAATATTTCTTATAGCGCGGTTAGAGTTGATAAGGTAAAAGAGCTTTTAATACTGGCAACAGATTTAATTCCAAAAGTTTTGGAAGGTCATGAAATTGAAAAAGTTCATGAATTTAAAGGGAAAGGACTTTTGGGTCTTGAATATGAACCTCTTTATCCATATGCGGAAAAATTCGCTTCGGTTTTGGAAAAAGAAAAAATGCCGAAGGCCTTCAAAATTTATAATGCCGATTTTGTGACAACTGAAGACGGAACAGGTGTTGTCCATACAGCTGTTATGTATGGACAAGATGATTTTGAGCTTGGTAATGAAATCGGGTTGCCAAAAATTCATCTGGTAAATGAAGACGGAACTTTTAAAAACAGCATGGATTTTATGTCCGGTCGATTTGTTAAAGAAAAAAATGAAAAAGAAAAACCAACTCTTGATATAGATATTATTGAAGATTTAAAAAAGAAGGGATTTTATTTTCACAGCGAACCCTACAAACATTCTTATCCATTTTGTTGGCGCTGTCATACTCCTCTCATTTATTATGCGCGCGATTCTTGGTATGTAAAAATGTCTAGTTTGCGCAATGAGTTGGTGAAAGAAAACGAAAAGATTAATTGGGTGCCATCCCACATAAAAGAAGGACGTTTTGGAGAATGGTTACGAGAAGTGAAGGATTGGGCCATTTCTCGTGAGCGCTATTGGGGAACACCACTTCCTATTTGGCAAAACCAAGAAGGAAAAAATTTTGTTATGGGCAGTATTGACGAATTAAAAAAATATACCAAAAAATCAGGCAATAAGTATTTTGTGATGCGACATGGTGAAGCGGAAAGCAATGTCAAAAAGATTTTGAGTTCAAAGGCGGAACATCCCCATCATCTTACTGAAAATGGAATTACAAATACAAAAAAAGTTGCAGGAGAGTTAAAAAAAGAAAAAATTGATGTCATTATTTCCTCACCATTTATCAGAACAAAAGAAACGGCTGAAATTGTGGCCGAAATAATCGGTTTGGATAAAAAAGAAATTCAATATGATAAAAGAATTGGTGAACACAATTACGGAGATTTTGATTTGGGGCCAATAGCAAATTATCACGATTATTATTCTTCTCTTGAAGAGGCTTTTGTTAAGCCATTGCCTAATGGCGAAAATTATAACGATACCAGAGTTAAATCGGGGGAATTTATTTATAATCTTGATAAAAAATTTTCTGGCAAAAATATTTTAATCGTTACTCATGAAAGTCCAGCATGGTTAATGTTTTCTGTTGCCAATGGTTTAGATATAAAAGGTTGTGTTGAATTAAGCGGAATAGGGGAATCATTTTTGAAAAATAGCGAATTTAAGGAGTTGGATTTTATACCATTACCTCACAACGAAAATTATGAATTAGATTTACATAAACCTTTTATTGATCAGATTGAATTGGTGGATGAGAAAGGAAACGAATTGAAAAGAGTAAAAGAAGTAATGGATGTTTGGTTTGATTCTGGAGGAATGCCTTTTGCCCAAGACGGATTAAACCCCAAAGAGATGCAATATCCGGCCGACTTTATTTCTGAAGCGGTCGATCAGACCCGTGGCTGGTTTTATACTCTGCATGCCATTGGTGTGCTTATGGGGAAAGGCAAAGCTTTTAAAAATGTGATTTGCTTAGGCCACA
Source organism: Patescibacteria group bacterium (assembly GCA_038056395.1). Classification (GTDB taxonomy): domain Bacteria; phylum Patescibacteriota; class Minisyncoccia; order Phycocordibacterales; family WO2-35-19; genus WO2-35-19. Next base: position 13,509 of record JBBUFS010000007.1, read on the forward strand.
TTCTTGATGCCAATGGGAAAAAAATGTCCAAATCCCTCGGCAATATTGTAGATCCTTGGCTTATGATAGATAAATATGGGGCTGATGCTTTGCGTTTTTGGATGTATACAGTCAATCAACCGGGAGACTCTAAAAATTTTGATGAAAAAACAGTTGATGAAATTATAAAAAAAGTTTTCAATCTTCCGGAAAACATACTTTCATTTTTCGATTTATACAAAGATGAAAATGTAAAACCGCACAACAAGAGCGAAAATATTTTGGATAAATGGATTTTGATTCGTCTAAATACGCTTATAAAAGAAGGTAGTCAATCTTTAGATGATTTTAATGTGTTTGAAGCGGCGAGAGCTGTGCGTGATTTTATTGGTGATTTTTCCACTTGGTATATTCGCCGCTCTCGGGACAGGTTTAAGTCGGACGACTTATCTGATAGAAATAATGCTTTGGCCACAACACATTTTGTCCTCTTGGAGCTGGCTAAATATATGGCTCCGTTTATGCCGTTTTTTGCTGAGCATATATATTTGAAATTGAGATCAGAAAAAGATATGGAAAGTGTGCATTTGTGCAGCTGGCCCGAAGGAGGGAAAGTTGAAGAAGAAATTTTAAACAATATGGAAGAAGTGAGGAAAATAGTTTCTTTGGCGCTGGAAAAAAGAATGTCGGCGGGCATAAAAGTGAGGCAACCGCTTCAAAAATTAAAAATTAAAAATTCAAAAATTAAAAATTGGGAAGAATACACAAGTTTAATAAAAGATGAGATTAACATAAAAGAAATCGTGATTGATGGTTCAATAAGTGAAGATGTGGAGTTGGATACGAAAATTACGGAGGAGTTGCAAAAAGAGGGAAATGCCAGGGATTTTGTGAGGGCGGTTCAAGAATTGAGAAAAAATAAAAATTTAGTGTCTTCCGACATGATAGAACTTTTAGTTGAAACGGATGAGAAGGGCAAAGAATTTTTGAATTCTGTTTTTGAAGAAATTAAAGAACGAACAAATATAAGTGAAATTATTTTTGCTGAAAATGATGGCCAAGAATTAAAAATGAAAATTATAAATAAATTGAAAATTAGAATTAAATAAATTTAATTTTGTGTATCGTAAACATCACACCAGGGGCATCGTTGTTTCCGGCAAAATTGAAGGAGATAGTAATAAACGCATAAATATATTTACGGAAAATTTTGGTTTGATAAACGCTCGAGTGCAGGGAAGCCGAAATATTCATTCAAAACTGCGTGGCGGTTCGCAGGATTTTTCCTTTGGCGAGTTTTCTTTGGTGCATGGCAAAAGCGGCTGGCGAGTGGTCAGCGCCAGAGCCGATAAAAATTTATTTGAGGCATTCAGAAATTCTCCCGCTAAATTAAAAATTGTAAGTAATATTTTAAATTTAATTAAAAAATTAGTCTCTGAGGAAGCCCATATTTCCCTTGCCACGGCGAAGCTATCAGCGAAGTCGGGTGTTTTCAATATTGTTTATAATTTTTTTACTTTTTTGGAAAAAGTCTCCCACTTCGCTTCCAGCTCCGCTAAAGCTACGCTGGACAAGGAAGCTTCGCGGGGCGAGGAAAGAAATGAAATTATTTTGGCAGAATGTCTGACTCTCATTCGCATTCTGCATATCCTCGGTTATATGAGACATGACCCAGAGCTTTCAATCCTCATTTCTTCTTATGAAATAAATATTGACGACTTGGAAACAATCGCTCCCCGCAGGTCAAAAATGGTGGCTCTTATCAATGAATCACTCAAAGCTGTATGATAATCCTTATCTTAAGCCATATTTTTAGCTATTGACAAAATAGGTGCTTTGGGTGTATAATTGTGGGCAGATTTGATCCCTGTAAAAACGGTCAGAAAGGAGAACAAAATGACCGAACAACAGATTCCGAAAATGGTCGCTTCTTTTGTGGAGCACCAAAACGCTTTTTCACAAATTTCTACCGAGGATGGCCAGTGGGTCATCCAAAACACGGTGGAGGCAATCAAACTCTTCGTGACGGCGGTGGCCAATCGCGCCAAGCAGGTCGCCGAAAAGATCGTGGAGAAACTCCTCGAGTCTGTCGGCACTATCGCAGTACCGGCAACTACCAAGCAATTCCAGGCCAGAGCCAACTTCCTACTGAAGCAGGATGGGGGCATCTGTTCCTACTTCGGCGATAACTTCAAGTCGTGGTTTTTGGAAGGTGACGGCAAAACCGAAGAGCCAATAGGCGAGCAGACACTTTGCTATGCCAAGTTGCGCAAGGCATCGGTGGACGGGCCCATTATCGCCGAACTGGGTGGTAAGTCCAAGGCCGAAACTGCTCTTACCCATATGTTTGGCCTGATGAAGAAGCAGAAGAGTGGCCAAGACGGAGTACTGCTCGTCAATGGCTACGCCAACATCTTCTATGTCATGGACGCGTTCGGTGCGCTTCGCGCGGTGGTCTGCTACTGGTTCGTTGGCGGCTGGTACGTCGACGCGAACGAAGTTTCCAGTCCGTTTGCGTGGAATGTGGGCAACCATGTCTTCTCTCGCAGGCCCTCTGAGACTTAGGGTCTTTGATCCTCTGGCTCTCAGGCACTTTGGCCCTCAGTTTGCTTCGGCGGACTGGGGGTCATTTCTTTATTTAAATTTAATTTGTTTGCTATACTAAAAATAAGATTATGCGAAACAGAACGGCTACGGCTTTTTTGTCATGATCTCAAGATATTTTTAGCGAGAATTATGCCGGGTACGCCTTGCATAAGAGTGCAAAAATACTCTTTCAAAAATAACAATAATTGGTACATAAAGTCAGTGGACTTTGAGGTCTCAAATTATATTCAACCCGTTATGATTTAATGGGTGGTGAAATTGGCGGCTTTTTGTACGAGAGTCTGGCGTGCTTCGCACCGTGAATGTGAACTGGAACGACGATGGCTGGAATGTCAACGCGAACGAGGTTTCTAACCCGAATGCGTGGAACGATGGCAACCATGTCTTCTCTCGAAACTATTGTATTTCTCCCGTCATCTTTTTGGCGGGAGTTTTGTTTCCAAACCTTTCCTCCAACCGCCCAGTTGTCTGCCGATTTCTTCTAATTTCTGAGACATTTCAATATGCTGTTCCGTTGAAATTAATTTATTTTCCCAAGCGATCTGGATAAAAAATTTTAAGACATCAAGTCTGGATATGGTTTTGCTCAACATTATTATTTTAGGTTCTGGTGGAAGATATACCAAAGAAAAAGTCATCTCTAAAACTAAAAGAAATATATTTTCAATCTTTTGGCC
>JBBUFS010000008.1:0-32852 GCA_038056395.1 Patescibacteria group bacterium
CGTAGAAGCATTATCAAAACTTGTTTGCATGGGGCTTCAATGCCCCCTTCTCCACCACATTCGCTCTTGTCGCCACGCTCCAAGAGCTACGCGGTGCAAGCACCACCAGTTCGCACTGATTCAAACGAAAGCGTATACTTGATTGGTGATAATATCTTTTTTCCAGCCTGTAAAAAATTACTGGCATAAGCACAAAAATTTCCGGCGGACAGTTGGAGTTTTCTGCGTAATTATAGGAGTAATCGCTTTTTTCACGCCCTTAACTCCCGGTTCGTGGCTCGTACTCGTTGGGCTTGAAATTTTCGGGGTTAGAATCTTGTTTTGGGAAAAAATAAAATCTTATCTTGCAAAAATTTGGCAGCGGTAATCAATACCAACTAAAAAATTTCCATCCCCTTAATGATTAAGGGGTTGTATATCTCTTTTACCAAAGTTTGCTGTGCGTCTAGACTGACTTCACCATTTCGCTTTTAATCTTTCCTTCTTTCAATTTCTTTAGTATTGTTGTTGCTTGGGACGATAAGAGATCGCTTCTAGGATGTGATTGGGAGTAATTTCCAAAGAAGAATCAAGGTCGGCGATGGTGCGGGCCAGTTTTATTATTTTATGATAAGAGCGAGCAGAGAGATCCAAAGTTTTGGCTGATTTATTTAAAATTTCTTTTACCTCATCTGAAATTTTTAAAATAAGGGTTATGTCGCGAGCGCTCATTTCTGAATTTGTATTTATTTTTCTCCCCGCATCTCTGAATCTTTTTTCTTGAATGTTTCTGGCTTTTATAATTCTCTCTCGAGCAGGAATGCTTTCGCTTCTCTCTGCTTTCTCGGTAAGCTTCTCGTGATCTACCTTTGAAACCTCTGTCCAAATATCAATACGGTCTATAATTGGGCCGGAAATTTTTCTTTTGTATCTCTCAATTTGCAGAGGAGCGCAAGTGCAAGGTTTGCCTTTTATACCAAAATTTCCGCACGGACAGGGATTCATCGCCGCCACCAGTATAAAATGAGCGGGAAATTTTACCGTCCCTTTGGCTCTGGAAACCGAAACTACTCTTTCTTCCAAAGGTTCGCGCAATGACTCAATGGCTCTATTTTCAAATTCTGGAAATTCATCTAAAAACAAAACACCCTTGTGTGCGAGAGTCACCTCCCCCGGCTTCGGATTGGTGCCGCCGCCAATCAAAGCCACATAAGAGGCAGTATGATGGGGGGAGCGAAAAGGCCTTTCGGCTACCAAAATGTCGTTCAAGGCGCCAGTCATAGAATGAATTTCTGTCACTTCTAAAATTTCATCAAAAGAAAGCGGCGGCAGGATGCTGGAGAGCGCTCGAGCAAGCATTGTTTTACCAGTGCCCGGCGGTCCGTAAAGAGCAATGTTGTGTCCGCCGGCTGCCGCTATTTCCAGCGCTCTTTTAGCCGATTCTTGGCCTTTGATATCGGCCAAATCAAGAGAAATATTATGCAAGTTTTCTATTTTTTTATTTTTTTCCTGTTTTAATTTTTGGTTTATGTCCGTATCATGAGCAATGTGATTTATAATTTCTCCCAATGTCTCGGCCCCATAAACTCTTATGCCGTCCACCAATGCCGCCTCGGAAGCATTTTGAATTGGCAAATATATTTCCCTAAATCCTTTTTCTTTGGCTTTTCTAGTAAAGGCCAGAGCGCCTTTTACAGAACGCAGAGAACCATCCAAAGAGAGCTCTCCTAAAAATATTTTATCTTTTGAATCAAAAAGAATGTCGCCGCTGGCAAGTAAATATGAAAGAGCAATGGCCACATCCAAACCAGAACCTTCTTTTCTGACTTCTGCCGGAGCCAATGAAATAATTACTTTATGATTTTTAGATTTTGGTGATTCAAAACCGCTATTTTTAACCGCCGCGCTTATTCTGTCTTTGGCTTCATCCACCGCTTTATCTCCTAGTCCAACTATAGAAAAAGAATTGAGACCCCGTGAGAGGTCCGCTTCCACATCAACAATATAGGGCTTTAACAATGAAGCCTGAGCGCTGTGAACTTTCGCATAACTCATATGAATATTTTAGCACAAGAAAAATTTAATTCATGTGCGTTTTGCATGTGCGGGCGGCGGGGTTGGCTATGAGGCGGTCTTCTTCTATGGGTTCGCTAGAGACTTCACAGACGCCATAGGTATTTTTTTCTATCTTATTTAAGGCATCTTTTACATCATTGTATCTGATTTCCAATTCTTTAAGCACCGCCGTATTTTCTTCAAATTCCTCTATGTTGTCGGCAGTTTCGTTTTCATCAGCGCTTTCCACATTCATATCAGCCGGCTCCGCTTCCCAATCAGCTTTATTGTCCGGATTTTTTCGGCCAATACTGTCGAGCTCTTTCTCAACTAAAAAAAGTTCTTCTTCCAATTTTTCTTTAAAATAATTTATGTCTATGTCGTTTCTCATATTTTTATTTATGGTGAGCTTGTCGAACCATTTTATCATAATTGGGCTATCTGGCAATCGAGCGGGAAGCATAGATGGAGAATATTTCACCGATGGCCGGAAGATTATTGGTGATGAGAATAGTATTTTTATCAAGAAACGAATAGGCTATTTTTGTTTGGTTTTTTTGATTAGCCAAAGCTCTGGTATCCTTGTTTTTGACAATAATGTCTTTCCAGCTCAGAAAATCTTGCTTCATTGGTATTTTGACACTAACAGTAGTGCTGGCGACAATACCCGTGTTCGTTTCCGTATTTAAGAAAGACATATCTTTTTCCATATTTCCTTCCCAATCAAGCATGCCCGAAAAAGCCCTGCCGAAATCATTGACGGTGATGATTATAAAAGAAGAAACTTCTTTATTTTGGGAAATCACTCCGACTGCATATTCATCTTCCAAAGTCCGTCCAAGAGTGGCCGGCAATGACACTTCCAAAAAATCAAAAAAATCTTGAGCCTTTTTCAGCAAGCGTCCGTCTGCATCTGATATTTTCAAAATACTTATGCCATTAGATAGAGATAATTTTGCAAGTTCCGTTCCGAGATTTTGGCCGGTTAAATTGGCCAGAGTAATCAAATTATTGTATGGAATTATTTTTTCTTCAACCACAACTTTGCTCACTGGCTCCTTTTTAATAAATTCAAAAATATAAAAAGAAGCCAAAATGCCGCCAGCCACCAAAAGCAAACTTAAAAAAGCCATAGTGAAATTTATCTGAAAACCTTCTTTGCTCTGGGCTGGTTTTGGAATCAAATGAACATTATCTTTTTTCTCTTCTTTTTCTGCTTCTTCTTCCTTTTTTTTCTCCTCCTCTTTTCCTTCTTTTTCTTTTACGGCAATGGAAATAACCGATTCATTTTTTTCTTTTATAAACTCAGCCATATCGCCTTGATAAGTTCGCAACGAAGAAAGCTTGCTTTTATTATGCAAAGCGTCAATGACTCTGCCAAAATCTTTTGGAGTTTGTCCGAGATTATCTAGATTAGTATCTTCTTTTTTTTCTTCTTCCTCCATTTTATTTATTGGGTTTTTTGAAGCTTTACCAACAATTCCTGCACCTGTTTTTGTAGAGCTTCTATTTGGGCTTTCAAGGATTGGATTGAAACGGGAGATGCAGAGCTGGCAAAAAGCAAAGAATTGATCTTCCCTCTAGTAATATTGCCAACCGCTCCATAGCCGGTAGAGTTTGGATTGCCGGAAGAGATGATGTTCATGGCTTTTTGAAATTTCTGAACAGCTGATTGGGTGGCATAACCGAAATAGCCGGTAACATTGTCTGCCGTCAGATGGCCTTGCTTAATGAGGAAAGTTTGAAGAATGGTGACATCGGTACCGCGGGCTCCAAGAGAAATGTTTTTGGAAATTTGTTGAGAAGAAGCGATTGGAGCAGAGATGGCGGCACTTCTATACCTGAATATATCGGTGTTGATTTTATCGCGGGTGGTTCTGCCGACATTTCCCCAAGCTGGTCCGCTGCAAATAATACTTTTGTCGCATTGATATTTTTTAACGGCAGCGTCAGTGATAGTGTCAAAAGATCCTGAAATTTGATCTTCGGAAAGATATTTCTCTAGAAAAAGGAAAGTTTGCAGAGAAGTGATTTCTTGAGTGGCGTTCTTGGTGCCTATGCCTAGTGAAGTTTGGAGAGGGTTGAGTGTTTCTAATATGACTTGGGGCGGTAAAGCTGTAGTGGACAGAGGAGTGGTTGGGGTGGGAGTGGTTGGGGTGGCAGGTACTGGAGTAGTGGGGGCGGGTGTGGTCGTGGGTGAAGGAGTGGTTGCGGGGGGAAGAGTGGGGGGAGGAGGAGTCGGTGTACCTCCTCCGGAAGCGGTTTTGATGAGAACGAAAGCGCCGAATTCGGGAGCTGTATGGATAGGCATATTTGCCAACGTTCCAACAGGAGAATATATCGCAAGCCCAGTCATGGGTATGGAAATAGGTTGGCCTGAATATATTCCAGTGAGCACGGGTGAACCAAAATAGTTCTGAACATCGCGCACTTCAAATCTATCGCCCGATGCTAATCCAGTACCAGAAATATTCACCTCAACGCTACTCTGCTTAAGCCAATTATAGATAATAATATTTGCCCGGCCTGTCTCATATTTATTTGGCCGCACAAAAATTTTATTTTCCGGAGGCACACCACCCGGAGTTCCTTGAGTGTAGGTGCTGTTTTTGTCAAAGGGAGTGAGGCGCAACCAATCCAAATCATAATCGTATTGTCCTCCTCCATAGGTATTGGGTCCGCCCGGATAGGAAAAACTATATGTCTTTCCATTTTCCCAGACATAATTATTATCAAAATAAGTGTTGTAATTCCAAGTAAAAGCAGAAGCCGGAATTCCGGTATTGGGTTTGGCGAAGGCAATATCGCCACCCCAGGGATTACCGGACACCCAAATTGTATTCCCCGTAACCACGGCTGAATTCCATCCTTCAACTGCTAAACCGTTTTTCCTTCCCGCAATATAATTATCCTTGATTTCTACATCATTGTTTTGCGTGCCGGACCAGCCGAAGGTCATCCCTCCGCCTCCCCAAGAAACCGGCGGCGAGTAAATGTAGGAATTTTTAACATGGATATTGGTCATCGGGTAGGAGCCGGTGCCAAGAAAGAAATTACCTTCATTATTTCCAAAGCTGGTAAATCCATCAAAGGAAACATTATTGCCGTGGCCCTGATAACCAAAGACCTTTTGCCCGGTAGCGTGGTTGTTGAAAGAAATCACATCATTCAAATTAACACTGCCCGCATTACTTTGAATATAAAATCCGTGCCCGTGGCCGCGGCTCGGACTTGTCCAGCCGTTTGAATATACTATTAACCCTGAAAACTCCGAGTTGCCAATGGATTGTTCCCAAGTCCCCACCCCGTCCCCCACATCGTGTATAACAAGATTAATGAATTTTACGTCCTGTCCCCTGTTGTTGATGCCACCCAACCTGCGTTCCAATCGGTTTGATTCATCGCCTCTAGGGTCAAGGGTAGTTAAAATTCTGTTCTTATCGTAACTGTTGGTTATTTCAAAGTCCCAGAACCAGGTATTCTGGCCTAATGCCAAAAGATTCGCCTGGCCGGTAAATACGCGCGCGCCGGCTGGAAAAGCTTTCGCCGGATACCCGCTCCAACCGCGAATTACTGATAAACTATTATTTGACCCAACGCCCCTTACATATATACTTTCATAATTTGTTCCATCTTCAATTGTAAAACCATTGCCATTTAATTGACTGATATCACTGATGGTTATTGTTGTGTCAGTTTCAGAAATTGCATTGACCAGGGTGATATTAACATTCCAATCAAGCACTGCCCATTCTCCGGGATACGAACGGACTATAATCGGCTGGGCCGAGGTGCCGACTAACTTGCTGACATACCATCCTTTATACGTCCCTCCTCTTAGCCAAATCGTATCTCCGGGTTGAACCGATGCCGGCTGATTTAAGGCAGTTTGCAAATCCCAGGGACTAGTAATAGAACCATCGCCGGAAGAGGTGCCGCTGGGAGAAACATAAAATTCACCGGTAGTAGCTCCTAACACTGTTCCTTGAGATGATTGCTGAACTGCTGCCAGATTTGGCAATCCCATGACCATACTCTGTAAAGCCAGTACTATGGAGGTAAGGCCGGAGATAAGTTTTATTAGTATGTCCTGGGTCATGTGTTTATTTCAATCTTATTTTACCACAAACAACAAAAAGTTTTTAATTCAGTGTTTTTCTCTATTCCTCACTTCAATTTCTTCTTTCAATAAATCAAACTTAATTATAAAATTTTCAAAAAATCCATTTTGTCCAACTAATCCGTAAGGCATAACTTTCCCAGCAACGCTAGGCATAAAACCGGCGTTGATTTCAAAAGGCCAGCCGCCAACTTCTATTGTTATTGGATGAACATAAAAAAGTGAACACTTACCACCAACTCCAAAAACCTCTTTAGGTTTTCCTTTCTTTATATTAATTCCAAGATAACTCCCGATTTCTTCATCAAAAAGGCAGAGATCGGCCCCAGAATCTACTAGGACTTCATAACGAATATATTTATTTTGATTTTTAAGAGTTATTTCTATAACAGGCCTCAATATTGAACCATATCGTTTGTATTTGAATTTCATAGTGAACCAACATAAGCAGCCATCCTTTCAGGTACTCGCATGACAATGGGATTATTGTTGTTTTTCTTTTTAGCAACAGAAATAGCCTCTTTTAAAGTTTTGCCAAACCCAAGCACAGTAATCTCATCGTCTGCCAACGCTATCCAAAGTCCTTTATATTTTTTGTATATTTTTGTCCAGTCCATAATGGGAATATACTATCACATTTTTTATTTTATTTCCTCTGAATGAAATTGGGGTCGGCGTCTTTGATGGAAAGTTTCAGTCGGCCTTTATCATCTATACCTTTTATAATAACTGGCACTTTCATGCCCACTTTCAAATATGTTTCTGTTTTTTCTATTCTGAACGGAGCAATTTCGGAAATATGCACCATGCCGTCGCTCTTTGGCCCAAGTTTTACGATAACCCCAAAATCAGCAACACGCACCACTTCTCCAAAACATCTGTCGCCTTCTTTATATTCTTTAACAATATCTTCAATCAAAGTTTTGGCCTTTTCCGCGCCTGCCATTTCGCCGGTTATATAAATTGTACCATCTTCTTCTATATCAATTTCCACCCCGGTGTTATCTTTGATTTCATTTATGACTTTGCCGCCGGTGCCAATGACCATGCCAATTTGGTCCGGCTTGATTTTGATGGAAATTATTCTGGGCGCTCTGGGCGATAATTCTTTTCTAGGCTCTTTTATCTCCTCGCAAAGGCGGTCAATTATTTTGAGCCGGGCTGTTTTGGCTTTTTCAAATGCTTCCTTCAAAATAGTGAGAGAAATGCCATTTACTTTGACATCCATTTGGACTGCGGTTACCCCATCCCTAGTGCCTGCCACTTTAAAATCCATATCGCCATGTTCGTCTTCTGGTCCCTGAATGTCGGTTAAGATTTTGTAATCATAATCACATTCCCTCGACTCCGCTCGGGATTTCGCTTTGCTCAACATAAGTCCCGAAGCGATGCCAGCCACCGTTTTTTTAATTGGCACGCCAGCATCCATCAAAGCTAGGGCGCTTGCGCAAACCGAACCCATTGAAGAAGAGCCGTTTGACGCCAAAACTTCTGAAACGATTCTAATGGTATATGGAAACTCGTCTTTAGCGGGTAAAACAGGAAGCAGCGCTCTTTCAGCCAGAGCGCCATGGCCGGTCATTCTTCTGTTCATACCCCCCACTCTGCCAACTTCACCGACAGAAAAAGGCGGAAAATTATAATGGTGCATAAATCTTTTATTTGTCTGCAATTCCATGCCGTCTATCATTTGAGAATCTCCCGGAGCACCGAGTGTCAGAGCTGAAAAAATATGAGTGCCGCCTCTGTAAAAAATACCCGAACCATGAAGCACGGGAGAAATACCGCCCGCCTTGGCATATAAATTTCTCAAATCATCAAATCCCCGACCATCTATCCTTTTGTTTTGTTCAACAGAAATTTTATGGACAAAATCATTTATAGCTTCGTGAAAAAGCTTTTTGGCAATTTTTTGGTCTGCCCCCAGCATATTTTCATTAAGATATTTGAACCACTCATCTTCCAAGGCATAAATCTTATGCTTACCTGCCTCACCCATAATATTTTCAATTTTTTTCAAAACCTGTTCTTCAAAAGCTTTCTGCAAATCTGCCGGTATTTCCGTCTTTTTTATTTCTATTTTTTTCTTTCCTATTTCCTTAATTATTTTTTCCTGGAATTTTTGAATTTTTTCCAATTCTCCTTTGGTTTTTTCCAGAGCTTTCATTAGAACTTCTTCGCCAATCTCACCAGCGCCAACTTCTATCATATTTATTGTGCCATCTCGCCCACAAGCTATTAAGTCTAGCTCGTAATCCCCATTTCTTATTTCATAAGAAGGATTTATTAAAAATTCTTCTTTGCCCTTAAGCTTACCAATACGAACGGCGCCCACTGGTCCATTCCAAGGTATTTCAGAAGTAGCCAAAGCCAAAGAGGAAGAAATAACGCCCAAAATATCTGGGTCATATTTATCAAGAGAAAGCACAGTCACCACTACTTGAATTTCATTTCTTAAATTGCTGTCAAAAAGAGGTCTAATGGTTCGGTCAACAATTCGTCCAGAAAGAATAGCTTCATCTGACGGCCTTCCCTCTCTTCTCAAAAATCTAGAACCTAAAATCTGTCCTGAAGCGTAAAATCTTTCCTCGTATTCAACCGTCAAAGGAAAATATTCCAGCTCTTTTTCTCCTTTGGACATGACCGCCGTCGCCAAAACCACCGTATCGCCTAATCTCACCAAAACAGAGCCGTGAGCATTTTCAGCCAAATCATTAAACTCGGCTATTAACTTTTCACCTCCAATCTCAACTTCAAACTTTTTAGATGTCATATTATTGGGCGAGCGAGTTTTGAATGTTTTCAAGTCCAACAATTTTGGGCTCAAAAATATTCAAACCTAAACAACCCGCGTTATTTATAACATTTTTAATATACCATAAGATAAAATTTTTTGCTATATTTTACTTCCTCGCCTCAACAATGGATAAAGCCGCATTGGCTGGAACGATAGCATAATGGTCAAATTCAATGTTGGCGGAGCCGCGGCCCTCTGTCATAGAGCGCAGAGTAGTGACATAGCCGAAAAGTTCGGAGAGAGGCACTTTGGCGCGAACAACTTTAAGACCGGCTCTGTCATCCATGCCTTCAATAAGTCCTCGTTTGGAAGAGAGATGGCCGGTAATATCACCCATAAACTTCTCCGGCACCACCACCTCAACTTTCATAATAGGCTCCAGAATAACCGGCTTGGCTTTCTTAGCCGCTTCTTGGAAAGCCTGAGAGGCGGCGATTTTGTAGGCGATTTCGGAAGAGTCAACATCATGGTAAGAACCAAAGGTGAGTTCGCAACTTACATTTACCATTTTATAGCCAGCCACGATGCCGCGATCCATCGCTTCTTTAACCCCCTTTTCAACCGCCGGAATAAATTCCTGGGGAATAACACCGCCTTTTATGGAATCAACAAATTCAAATCCCTCTTCGCGATGAATATTTTTTTGTTTCTTTTTATTTTGCGCTTCAGGCGCCAAAGGTTTGAGATTAAGTTTGACATGGCCGTACTGGCCTTTGCCCCCAGTCTGCTTGATGTATTTAGTTTCCGCTTCAGCCGTACCAGTGATAGTTTCTTTGTAAGCGACCTGTGGCGCGCCAACATTGGCTTCAACATTAAATTCCCTTTTCATGCGATCGACAATAATATCCAAATGCAATTCACCCATGCCAGAAATGACAGTTTCTCCCGTTTCCGGATCAGCCTTTATTTTAAAAGTCGGATCTTCATCGGAAAGGCGGTGCAGAGCCATGCCCATTCTTTCCTGGTCTGCTTTTGTTTTTGGCTCAATGCGCAAAGAAATAACCGGCTCTGGAAAAACAATAGTTTCCAAAATAATGGGGTTATTCTCATCACAAAAAGTGTGGGAAGTCTTGGCGCTTTTAAGTCCGACCGCAGCGGCAATTTCTCCGGCAAAGACTTTTTTAACTTCCTCTCTTTTGTCCGCCTGCAATCTCACAATTCGCCCCAATCTTTCTTTATCGCCAGTTGAAGCGTTGTAAATATAAGAACCCGATTCAATCGTCCCTGAATAGACTCTGAAAAATGTAAGCTGGCCAACAAAAGGATCAGCCTGCAATTTGAAAGCCAAAGCCGAGAAAGGCTCGGAATCGTCCGGATGGCGTTCTATTTCTTCTCCGTTTCTCGGATCAATGCCTTTAATGGCCGGCATTTCCAAGGGCGACGGCAAGTAGTCCACCACCGCGTCCAAAACAAGCTGAACTCCTTTGTTTTTCAAAGCCGAACCGCAAAAAACCGGGAAAACTTTATTGGCAATCACCGCCTCACGCAAAATCTTTTTCAAATCAGCAACGGCAATTTCTTCTCCCTCCAAATATTTGTGCATAAAAGCATCGTCGTTTTCTACGATTCTCTCTACCAATTCGGCTCGGTATTTTGTTGCATCCGCTTTCAAATTCTCGGGAATTTCCATTTCTACCACCTCGCCGCCAAGCTGACCTTCAAATTTGTAAGCTTTCATTTTGAGCAAATCAATTTCACCTTCGTGTTTTTCTTCTTCACCCATTGGTATTTGCATTCTAACCGCCTTTTTTGAAAGCCGGTTTAAAATTGATTGGTATGATTTTTCAAAGTTGGCGCCGGTTCGGTCCAGTTTGTTTATAAAGCAAAGACGCGGCACTTTGGCTTCTTCGGCATAGCGCCAATTAGTTTCGCTTTGAGGCTCCACCCCAGCCACTCCGTCAAAAACAATGACGGCTCCATCTAAAACTCTCATTGATCTTTTGACTTCAACCGTAAAATCAATGTGTCCCGGAGTATCTATAATGTTAAATCTATATTTGTTATCTTTATTTTTTCTTTCTTCTTTTGTCAAATATGTCGGCGCCCAAAAGCAAGTGATGGCTGCTGCCGTAATAGTAATGCCCCGCTCTCTTTCCTGTTCCATCCAGTCGGTAGTAGTATCTCCTTCATGCACTTCACCAATTTTATGCTGTGAACCGGTATAATACAAAATGCGCTCGGAAGTGGTGGTCTTGCCTGCGTCAATATGAGCTATGATGCCAAAATTTCTAACTCTCTCTAGTGGATAATCTCTTTCCATAAAAAATTTACATAAAATAAAAAATCCCAAAAGGAACATTGGAAATATACACTACTCACATAAAAAAGGCAAAAAGAGTATGTTATAATATCTGCGTGAAGAATATATATCATTGGAAAACGCTGCTTGGAGGATTTTTACTATTTGTATTGACCTATGGTGCATACATGGTCTTCGCAACACCAATTGGTGGTTGTGCTGGATGTATACCGGACGGAACCGGAAAAGTAATCTGCAAAAATGAATGCGGTTATATTGGTCCTATTATCTTTATAGTTATAAGCTACTGTTTAGCTTTGACCTTAAGAATCCTCCAATCAAGACCCGACCAACAAAAAACTCCTTAAGGAGTTTTTTGTTACCACGCAAAATGGGCGAAGGCTTTATTGGCTTCCGCCATTTTGTTTTTTGTTATCTTCACCTAATTCCAATATTTTTAAAACCACACACATATCACTGACGACCGTCGGTAATCTGTGTATGTTCAAAATCTATTTTTTGTTGAGCCCGAAATACTTTTTTACTTCTTCGTCATTTTCCAAAGCTTCTACAATCATATACAAAACATTTTCTCCTGTTTCGGTTTCGGCTTTCAAAAGAGAAATTATATTTTCACAACTATATGGATAAATCCAAACACTATCTTGTAATCTCATAAAACCGATTGAAATAAGAGCTTGGCGAATATTTGTTCTATCAAATCTTCTGTTTTCAGGAATGTCAAAAATCAAAACTCGCCATTTGCCGTCCCATTTTTTGTTTTTATTTAATTCTTTATTATTCCCCAGAGATAGGTATCTGAATAAATATCTTTTGCCTGCTTGGGTTATTTTTAATTGATTGTTTTTGTTTTCCAACAAACATCTTTCGATAAGCTTGTCTCTGGATCTTTTTATTGACTCAATCTGTCTTGGGTGTGTGACGAAACCAAGTTTTTTCATAGCCACCAAAACATTCGGGGCAATTATTCCGATACCAATAATTCCGGCCAATTTTACAGATTCCAAAATAACTTTTTGTATATTTGCTTTTTTAACTTTTTTCTCTAAACTCATTACCTTTATTATAATACACAAATCACTGACGGTCGTCAGTAATCTGTGTATAGTGAAAAATGAAAAAAATAAATTGCAAAATTAGTTCGTTGACTAATTTATCTTAATCTGTAAAATCTACACGAGAGAGGAGATCTAGAAATGTCTAGACAACCCACGAATAAGGGTTCGAAAAACATCGGCGGCGTGAAAATTCGCATACGGAAGTTTAACTACGAAGCATTCGCAAAGTGGGCTGGCCGAAACGCTTATCGCAGGGCAATAGAGAATGGGTTGCCCGAGGAAGTAGCGAGAGAGTTTCAGAAGATTTGTGGAGCACCAGTACCTGCAGAGTGCAGATTTTCATGAGATTCTGTTGCGAAAGGGACACCTGTAAGCGTGTCCCTTTTCTTAATATTTAATACTACCACGCGAAGTGGGCGAAGGCTTTATTGGCCTCGGCCATTTTGTGGACATTTTCGCGTTTTTTGATGGCCTCGCCTTCGTTTTTGCTAGCCAAAATTATTTCTTCCGAAAGCTTTTCCGCCATAGGTTTGCCTTTTTTAGATTTAGCGGCATTAATTATCCATTTCATTGAAAGATAGGACTTCCTTTCCGGCCTGACTTCTCTCGGTACTTGGTAATTGGCGCCACCGACACGACGAGAACGCACCTCCATAGTCGGGCCTGTATTTTTTAAAGCCGTATCAAAAATTTCCATTGGATCCGCCACTTTAGCTTTTGTTTTAATCAAATCAAAAGCGTTGTAAACTATTTTTCTGGCTGTATTCTTTTTGCCCCTTTCCATAACATAATTTATAAACTTCTCCACTTTCTGGGAACCAAAGATTACGTCCGGTTTGGCTATATTTCTGTTTTTTACTTTTCCGCGCATATTTTATTTAGCATCTTTAGGTTTTTTAACACCATAAGACGACCTGGATGTTCTTCTCTTCTCCACCCCGCCGGCATCCAACCGGCCCCTGACGATGGTATAACGCACACCAATGTCTTTTACTCGGCCGCCACGAAGCATAACCACTGAGTGTTCCTGCAGACTATGACCGATGCCCGGAATGTAAGCGGTTACTTCCATACCGTTGGTCAGACGAACTCTGGCAATTTTTCTGATAGCGGAGTTTGGTTTTCTGGGGGTTTTGGTAGTGACTTTAACACAGACGCCCCGCTTAAAAGGAGAAAAATAGTAGACCGGCCTGTTTTTGATAGTATTGAAACCACGCGCCAAAGCCACCGCTTTTGATTTTGAGCGGAGAATTTTTCTCTTTCTTCTTTTTAATTGGTTTATGGTCGGCATGGCCGCATTTAAAAACCGCCTGCGCGGACAGGTATAAATCTAATACATTTGCCCATAAAATGCAAACTATTTGCCGATCACCTCTTTTACTTTCTCAATAATGTCCTCTGTATTATTGTCTGTTTTAGTAAGATAAGTGAAACTGCCGTCTGTTATGGCTTCCGCCACGGACTCTGCGTTCTCAAGAACTGTCAGCATTATAACCTCGGCCTTTTTGCCCCAATCATCCGTTCTGAGCTCCTTGAGCATATCCAAGCCGTTCATAACCGGCATCATCACATCAAGCAATATGATATCCGGATGGATTTCAAGCGCTTTCTCCAAACCTTCTTGGCCGTTTTTGGCTTCTATAACTTCAAATCCTTCCAGGCCCAGTTTATCTGTCAGGGCCAATCTTAGATTTTCATCATCATCCACCACCAGCACTTTTTTTTTATTTTCTTCTGACATATTTGTGTTTTATTGTTAACTTTTAAAATTTATGGTGAAGGTACTGCCTTTGTTCTCTTCCGACACAAAGTTAATGCTCCCACCCAAAACTTCTGCCATTGATTTTACCAAATATAGGCCGAGGCCGGAACCCTGGCTTTCGCTCATCTTGCGCACATTTTCCGCCCGAAACATTTTGGTAAAGATTTTATCTTTTTCCGATTCCGGGATGCCTATGCCAGTGTCAGATACGATTATAGCCTTGTCGTCTGATGATTCTTTAAGAATAATGCTGATAGTGCCGGCATTGGGGGTATATTTTATCGCATTGGATATAAGGTTTTGAATCACTATGCGCAATAGTTTTGGGTCGCTTTCCATATTCTCCAGATTGCCGTCAAATTGCTTGTTAACATTTAAATGCTTGGCTTCGACCTGGGCTGACAGCTCAAGCAGTATATCTTCCACTATTTGAGGCACACTGGTTTTTTTGATATCTACAGCGATGGAACCGATTTCAATCCTGGAAACATTAAGCAGGGTGTCTACCAAATCTATGACATTGTTATTGACACCGCGCATCCTTTCCAGATAATCCTGCTGCTTGGCGGAGAGTTCTCCCAAGTCGCCGGAGAGCAGCATATCCGCATACCATTTGATAGTGGCCGACGGAGTTCGCAGTTGGTGCGAGGCTAATGATACGAATTCAGTTTTTGCTTTGTCCAATTCTTTCTGCTGACTGATGTCGAAAATAGCAGCCAGTCCAAACCGCCCATTCTTTACCGGGCCTCCCATTTTAAAGACAGAAAGCAGAACCCATTTGGCTTTGCCATCTTTGGTTATTATTCTCACCTCCTCTCTGTTTATGGGTATGTTTGATTTATAATACTGCCTAAATTTATCCGCTTTTTCAAGATCCTCTTTTGGCTGGTAGTAAAAAATATTTTTACCCTCTATTTCTTTCGACACTACGCCAAAAAATCGTAGGGCGGCTTTGTTGGGATCCAAGATATTGCCCTCATTATCAAGTGTAAGGTAAGGTATTGGAGCATCCTCATAAATGCTCTTTAATTGCCCCATTGATGCATATAATGATTGGGTAATTTTGGCGGCAATAAGTTCGGCTCTGGTTTTTGACGACATCAGCAGATAGACAATGTAGGATACCAGAACACTGGAAATAACTAACAGAATATCTATTAAAAGCAGATTTGCCTCCAATGATGATATTTTGCCGCCAAAGTATTTTTCTAGATTTGGCAATATCTTTTGGACCAAAATAAAGGAAAGATGAACCAAAACATACAAAATGATAAAAGCCAGTATGGATATAAAAATATGTTTTGTTAAAACTCCGTTTTTTTGCATATTATAAATTATACCAAAATTAAAATGCCAGCCCCGTGAACAAATTAAAAAAATAACTGATAATTGGACTCATTATTTGCCAAAGGAAAAAGATGAATATAAAAACCAAAATCAGGCCAAATCTTTCAAAAGATTGACGGAAGGCCTGCCATTTATAAGGCAGAACGGCAAAAAGTATTTTGGAGCCATCAAGCGGCGGAATGGGTATTAAATTAAATATAGCCAAAGTAATATTAATGAGAACCACAAAGCCGGTCAGACTTAAAAAAGTCTGGTTCATTAGCCCATATCCGGACATTAATCTTATTATAAGCCCAAAAATAAAAGCCAAAGAAATATTTGAGAGAGGGCCGGCTATGGCTACCAGCGCTTCACCCCATTTTTGGTTTTTTAAATTATAAGGATTGAAAGGCACCGGCTTGGCCCAGCCTATAATAAAACCGCCAGCCCAATATCCCAAAAGAGGCACCAAAAATGAGCCAATTGGGTCAAGATGCGAAAGGGGGTTAAAAGTCAAACGACCTTGATATTTGGCTGTCGGGTCGCCCAAAGCCAAGGCCGCATAGCCATGGGAAGCTTCATGAATCACCACTGACATTATTAAAATTATGATTATAAATATAAAATCCACAATATTTGATTAAATACAAAGTATATGATAGCATATTTTACATTATGAAATCATGCGCAATCACCGGAAAATCGTCTCAAATGGGCGGCAAGTATTCAAACAGGACTCGCGCCACTCAATTCAATCCTTGCGGAAACACCAGGAAATTTGCCAATTTGCATAAAAAGAAAATTTTCGTCCCCGAACTCAATAAATCTTTTACTCTCACCCTCTCCACCAAAGCCATCAAAACAATTCAAAAAAAAGGCGCCTACGCCACCCTCAAAGACGCTGGGGTTATTTAGTCAAACCTCACCCCATTTTCCTTGCGGAAAATTGCCTCTCTCCTTGTCTAATGCGAGGGGTAAGATGAAAATAAAAATTACAACACACCTCAAAATGTCAAAGGGCACCTTTGACATTTTTTTAATAAGGGTTTTTTGTTTTTCCTCCCCTGATCAAGGGGAGGGCGAGCGGAGCGAGGGTGGGGTTTGAAAATTTGGTGAGTTATTTAACTTTCAAATTAACACCATCACTTTTAAAAACAATTCTCCCTTCTTCGTCAGTCCTCAATATTTTTGCCCCAAAGTTATTTAAAATATTCATAACCTCCTGATTAGGATGGCCGTATTTATTATCTTTGCCAACAGAGATGATAGCGTATTGGGGAGAAACCGCTGAAACAAGCTCGGCGCTTGTTGAAGTTTTGGAGCCGTGGTGGCCGGCTTTGAGAATATCGGAAGTCAAATTTAAGGGCAACCCTTCTGGGGCAATCTTCAAGGGTTGCCCTTGGGACAGAGAAACTAAATAATCTTCAATTGCTTTGGGCGAATCGCCTGTCAGCAAAAATTCATTCTCTCCATAAACAAGCCGGGCCACAACAGAAGCCATATTTGTTTCCATACCTGTCGGATCTCTGTCTGGAAAAAGTATTTGCAAAATTGCCCCATTTCCCAAATCAACTTCCATGTCTCTTCTTGCGAGAATCTTTTTGGTTTTTAAGGGTTCCCCTTTCAAACTTCCTAAGGGGAACCCTTGGAGTTCTTCAACAATTTTTTCTAATTCTTTATAAGAAGAAGATTCTCCGGGCACTCCCGGTTCCATAAAAATATTAACTTTGTATTTATTCAAAACATCCGGCAGTCCTCCGACATGGTCCTGGTCGGCGTGGGTAGCGATGACTATATCAATGGAACGGTCGTAAAAAGGCATAACTTTTGAAAGTTCCCTCAGCACCGCTTTGCCAGGACCTCCGTCAATGAGTATTTGATTGCCGTTTGGCGCTTCAATGTATATAGCATCCCCCTGCCCCACATCCAAAAAAGCGACTGTTAAGATTCCTCTTCGATCCTCACGAAAAGCCGCATAAAAAGAAAAAATAGCGCCAAGTAACAAAACAATCAAAATTATGAGTCTTACTTTTAGAGGTTTTATCATTGTTTAAATGATATAATAGCAAACAGTTATTAACTAACATAAAATTATGCAAAAATTTGAAGAAAAAAAGTTTGAAATTCCTAAATTAAAAGGCATTTCGGAAAAAAATATTGAGGAGCATTTGAAACTTTATTCTGGATATGTAAAAAATATAAATTTAATTTTAGAACAAGAAAATCCAAAATTGGGTTTTGAATTTAATGGCATGAGAAATCACGAATATTATTTTGCTAGTTTAGAAGGTGGTCCCAAAAATTTAGAGGAAGGAAGTGAATTAAAAAAAGAAATAGAGAAAGAATTTGGTGATTTTGATAAATGGCTTGAAAAATTTAAAACTATTGCAATAACTCGTGGGGTTGGTTGGGCAATGCTTTACTTTGATCCTCAAACAAAACAACTTTTAAATACTTGGGTTGATGAGCAACATATTGGACAACTAAATAGCTGCAAAATAATTCTCGCCCTTGATATGTGGGAGCACGCTTTCGTTTCTGACTACCAACCTTCCGGCAAGAAAAATTATATTGAAGATTTCTTCGCCAATCTCAATTGGCAGACGATTGAAAATAATTTTTCCTCAGTTTCATAAACAAAATTCCATAAGCTAAATACCAAACCAAAATAAACCACAAAGAAATACTGCCGGTTTGGAAAGTGGCGAGCGGTAAATTAGCCGAAAATTCGGTCAAGTAAATTATTATTTGAGTGAGAATATAAGAGATGGCGCCAAACGGCCAAGACAAAATCCCGCCAATAAAAGGCAAAAGACCAAACGCGCCAGTCAAAGCGCCAAAAGCCATGACGGCCGGCGTGAGTGGCAAAAGCAATGGATTTATCAAAAAAGAAATGACCGAAATAAAGCCGGACATTTTGACAAGCAGAGGAAGAATAAAAAGCTGGACTGCTAAAGTGGAAGAGATAATCTCTCTCATTTTTATTTTTTCAAAAAAGACAATGAAAGAAATCGGTATGCCGGTTTTTAAGGCCAACTTAATAACTTGAGAAATAAATTTTTTATCAATTATTTCGGAAAACAAGATAAGCCCCAAAGTGGCCATAAATGAAAGCTGAAAAGACGGGTCATAGAAAAGCAAAAGCGGATTCCAAACAAGCATAAAGAGGCCGGCAATAAAAAGCCAGCGCAAGGCGTCGCTTGGCCGGCCAAGATAGAGAGCTAAAATAGAAATTAGGGCCATGATAACCGCTCTTGCTACTGTTGCTGAAAATCCCACCATCAAAGCGAAAAGCAAAATTAAAATCACACTAAAAACAAAACCCAAATTACGTTTGGCAAAAACAGAAGTCAGCCAAAAAACGCCAGCCGCAATAATAGTAATGTTATAACCTGAAAGCACTACGATGTGGATGAGGCCGACTTTTTTGAAATCATCCAAAAGCTCTTGCCCCAAAGATTGTTTAACGCCAAAAATTATACCAGCGATTAAAGACGAGTTTGGCTCTGGCACAATATTGGAAATTTTATTAATAAAAATATTTTTTAAAGCGTAAAGAGAAGCGACAAGTTTGTTCTCGCCGCCACTTTCTAATTTTTTAATTTCAGGTCTGTAGACTAAAAAATGAATTTTGTCTTTGGCTAAATATGAGGTGTAATCAAATTCGGTGCCATTGTCGTTTTGGAAATTTTTAGGCAAATCCAATTTACCAGAAACTTTTATTCTGTCGCCATATTTAAATTCAGGAAAGCGATCAGCAACCAAAAGAACAAGGCTTTTAGAACCATGGGGTCTTGTTGTGTAACGGGCCGAAGCATCTCTCACATCCGGTTCATCGGAGACAATCGCTTCAAAAGAAATTTTTTGGCCAATTAATTTTGAAAGATTCGCGTCAGAAGAATTATTAATAAATGACATTCTTAAAATTCCAAGGGCAAAAGCTAATCCTATTATTAAAAATATTTTTGAAAAACGAGAAAATAAAAAAGTTGTTACCGAAATTAAACAAACAAGTAGAGCCACACTCCATCCCAAATGAAAAACTTTTTCAAAAACAATTCCTAATATAAATGAAACGGCAAATTGAATCATTTATGAAACTAAAAAATAACCTGATTTTGAACCATTATATAACTTCACATTTTTCCCATCGGCAAAATCGGTTGCAATCTCATCGCATCTTTCATTAAATTCATGGCCCGAATGTCCCAAAACTTTTTTCCATTCTACATTTCTTTTTTCTGTTTCGGTAAAAAGCTCTTCCCATAAATCTTTATTCAAAACTGCTTTTTTATTTTTAGTCTGCCAATTATTCTTTTGCCAATTTTTAATCCACTCCGTAATGCCCTTTATCAAATATTCAGAATCTGAAAAAATTTTTACTTCCGAATCTGATGGAATATTTTTTAATGCCTCAATAGCTGCGGTTATTTCCATTCTATTATTTGTCGTCATCTTTTCTCTTCCGCCTACCTCTTTGGCATTTTTTTCATCTAAAATAATCGCCCCATAACCACCAGGACCGGGATTCCCACGCGATGACCCGTCAGTATAAATAACAAATTTATTCATGAAACTAATTTTATATTCAAAATCAAAAGAAATCCACAATGCGCAAACGAATTTCGGAAGAGCCGTTGTAAAAAGATTTTTCAATGTTGGCGACAAGATTGGTTTTAATGCCTTCTTTTAGAGCATCGCCAAATTGGTCGGGAGAAGTAAAAAAAGAAATGGCTCTTATGATATGCAAACCATCACTGAAATTTATTGATAAGTGTTCTTTGGTTTTGCCAAATCGGTTTATTTTTTCAGGCAAAATATCACGGAAAATGAACAAGGGTTTTTCGTTGCCCGCGCCAAAAGGCGCCAGTTTTAAAATTTCAGCCACTGAATTTTCTGAAATATTTTCTAATTTCAGTTCAGCATCGACTAAAATTTCCGGTTCATTATTTACTATATGAGTAGAAGCCTCAATCAAAGCGTCTTCAAGAGTGTGAATTTTTTCAAACAAAACAGAAAAACCGCCGGATAATTTATGGCCTCCGAATTCAATAAAATTATCTTTGGCTCTTTCCATAAGCGCCACCAAATCAACCGCCCCGTCTGAACGACACGAACCTTTTAAAACATTTTCTTCATCCCGCGAAGCTTTCTTTGACCCTCCGTAGCCTTGTGCGAAGGGGGTAGCGAAGTGGGAGCGCCCCCATAAAAAAACAGGCCTGTTATATTCTTCGGCAATGGAGCCCGCGGCTAGACCAAGCAGGGCCGGCCGCCAATTAGGATTACCCAAAACAATCACCACTTTTTCTCCCTCGCTTTCAATTTTCTCTTTTATTTTTTTCTTAGCTTCCTTGACAATGCCGGCCACCATTACTTTTCTTTCATTATTTATATTATCCAAGTGCTTTACGTAAGCTTCGGCTTCGGCTTCATCTGAAGCGGTCAAAAGCTTAAAGGCGTCCAACGGATGGCCCATTCGGGAAGCGGCGTTGATGCGCGGCGTAATCATAAACCCGATATCGTCTTCGGTAATATTGTTTTTGTTTATTTTTAAATTGGAAAAAAGTTTGGAGAGCCCGAGCCGTCTGCTCTTTCTTAAAACCTTTAGCCCGTAAAAAGCTAAAACCCTATTTTCCCCGACTAACGGAACCATGTCAGAAAGAGTAGCTAAACCCACTAAATCCAGTAACCATTTTTCTTTTCCCTGAGCAAAATCAAAAGGTTTACCCTGAGCGAGCGAAGCGAGTCGAAGGGCTTCAATTAATTTCCAAACTACTCCCGTTCCGCAAATTATTTTTTCCGGATATTTAGAATCTGCTCTTTTGGGATTAACTATCGCCAAAGCTTCCGGTAGGCCGTTAGATTGTTCATGGTGGTCGGTAATAATCACATCCATACCCAATTTTTTGGCATGTTCAATTTCTTTGTGGTCTCTGATGCCGCAATCAATAGTTATCAAGAGTTTTATTTTATCTTTCGCCAATTCTTCAATTCCATCGCTATTAAGGCCATAGCCCTCAATATGCCTATCCGGAATGTAATTTATAAAATTATCAAAGCCGATCAATTTGAAAAAATCATGCAGAAGCGCCCCGCCGGGAATGCCATCGGCGTCATAATCGCTCCAAATTCCTATCCTTTCTCCATTTTTGACGGCTTTCAAAATTCTTTTTACCGCTTTTTTCATATCCGGCAAAAGAAAGGGATCGTGTAGATGTTTTACAAAATCCGGATTTAAGAATTTATCCTTCTCTGCTTCGGTTTTTATGCCTCTATTATAGAGAAGCTGTTCTATCAGATTATCAAACACTTTTGGCTTGACGCTATATTTCTTAGACATTAAAATGATGATATCACACATATTATGGATAACTGCATTTTTTGCAAAATAGCCAATAAGGAAATCCCGGCCTATATTGTTTATGAGAATGATGATTTTCTGGCTTTTCTTGATATAAATCCGCAATCCCCGGGTCATGTTCAGGTCATTCCCAAAAAACATTATCGTTGGGTTTGGGATGTAGAAAATGCCGGCAAGTATTTTGAAATAGTGCAAAAAGTGGCCAAGGCCCAACAAAAAGCTTTTGATACAGATTGGATACTTTCAAAAATAGTCGGCGACGAGGTGGAGCACGCCCATATCTGGATTTACCCGGCCAAAGCGGGGCCTGATTCAAAAATCCAAGGCGATGCCAAAAATTTTGAAGAAAACGCTGAAAAAATTAGAAACTTTATTTAAGCGCTTCAATGCCAGGCAAAGCACCATTAGCGAGAAAATCAAGCATGGCGCCGCCGGCGGTTGAAATAAAGCCATGGGAAGAAATTTCTTTTTTTGTTTCGGCTGGAAGAAGAACTAATGTATCTCCTCCACCAATAACCAATCTAGCATCAGAATCAGCCAGCATTCTGGCCAGAGCTACCGTGCCAGCCACAAAACCTTTTTCATAATTTCCCAAAGGCCCGTTCCATAAAACAAATTTGGCTTTTTTTATTTTTTCATTTAAAATTTCTAGAGTTTCAGTATTAGCATCTAAAGCCGCGTAATCGCCCACGGGTAAAATTATTTTGCTTGTTCCGCGTAGCTTTAAATTTTCTATCATTTCAGACGCCTTGACCGCCAAAGCTCCGCCTATAAATATCTCATCAGCAATATCCAAAAACTTCTCAACCAAAGGCAATTTGGTTTCAAATTTGGCGCCGCCCAAAATTAAAAGGAATGGATGTTTTGGATTAAAAGCTTGCGACAGATTTTCATATTCTTCCAAAAAATGAAAACCGGCAAAATGAGGAAGAAGTTTTGGCAAAAGAACTATGGAAGTATGTTTGCGATGCGAGCAAGGGAAAGCCTCATTGACATAAATGTCGCCGAACTCCGCCAGCTTTTTTGCAAAGCATTCGTCGTTTTCTTTTTCCATCCAAAATCTCAGGTTTTCCATAACTGCCACTTCCCCGTTTTTCAGATTTTCCAAAACTTTCTTTCCATCCAGAGAACAACAATTCCAAGGATCTCGCATAAATTTTACTTTTGTATTTGGAAAAAACTTTTCCGCTTCTTTGACAACCAATTCAAGCGAATCTGAACCGTCGCCCAAATGGCTCATTATTATAACCTTGGCTCCTTTATTTAAAGCAAAATTTATAGTGGGCAACGACGCCTCTATTCTGGAAGTATCAAGAATCGTGCCATCTTTTACGGGAACATTCCAATCAGTTCTTATCAAAACCATTGTTCCCTCTATTATTTCCGCTTCTTCAATTGATTTGATCATGTGTCTATATAATAACTCACTTCATTTTCTTTTTCTAACCCCCTAAATCCCCCTTAATTTAAGGAGGAATTTATGGTTAATTGTCATATTATTGCATTTCTTAACTATTTGTGTATGATAATATCATATTAAAATATAATACATTATTATGACTACTATATCAGTGCCAATACATGACAGACATTTGGAGTTTATAAATTCTTATATAAAGAGAGGGTTCGCCTCTAATAAAGCGGCGGTAGTTCGTCGCGCCATCGACAAATTTGCCGAGGACGACTTGCTTGCTTCTGTTTTAAGGGCTGAACAGGAATATAGAGAGGGTAAGGTTTTAAGGGGCGATCTGAGAGAAATATTAAAAAAATTCAAATAAAATGATTGAGGTCGTTTATGCGCCAAGTTTTGTCAAGCAATTCCAGACTTTGGAAAAAAATTTAGCTGAAGAGGCCTTGGAAAAAATTGAGCTATTCAAGAACCGAAGAAATCATAAGCAACTTAAAGTCCACAAATTAAAAGGTCCTTTCAGTGGTTGGTATAGTTTTTCAGTAAATTATAGAATTAGAATTTTATTCGAGTACCCGCTTAAATCGAGAAAAGAAGTTTTGCTGTTGGCTATCGATGATCACGACATTTACAGGTAATTTATTTTTTTACATCCACCGCTTTCAAAATTTCAGAAAATTGGTCAGGTTTGAGAGAAGCGTGGCCGACGAGGAAGCCGTCGGTGTTACCGTATTGCACAATGGGACCGGCATTTTCGGCTTCAACCGAACCGCCGTAAAGAATTTTGGAGCCATCGGCAATATCTCGTCCAAAGAGTTCGCTTATGACTTTTTTTATAAATAAAGCGGTTTCGTGAATATCAGTCGGACTCATTGCCTCTTTATATGATTTGCCTATGGCCCAAACGGGTTCATAGGCAATGATAAGCCCAACCAAATATTTTTTTTGCAAACCGGTCAGACATTCTTTAATTTGGTTTTTTATAAACTCCAAGTGATTACCTTCTTTGTCTCTTTCTTTTTCGCCAATGCATAAGATTGGCGCAATATCAGCGTCAAAAGCAATTTGCATTTTTTTTCTAACTATTTCATTACTCTCCCCCATCGCTCTTCTTTCTGAATGACCAATTATTAAAAAATTAACTTCCAAATTTTTTATCATAGCCGCGCTCACTTCTCCAGTAAAAGCGCCCTTAATCTCGCCAAAAATATTTTGGGCTCCCAAAAACACATTTTTAGGATAATCCAATTTTGAAAGCGGTTGCAAATAAGGAAAAGGCGGGCAGACTGCAATATCCGTATTTTTTAGACTTTTGGCCGTTAATCTAATTCCATTAAAAATTTTTCTGGCTTCTTCCAAGCTTTCTGGATTCATTTTCCAATTGGCTACTACAATATTGCGTTTTTTCATTCCCTCATTATAGCACGCAAATTATTCTATCTCTCTCCATGTTGAAACTCCAAAACCGCCTCCCGGACCAGTAGAGAAAATAACGCTTGGTAGCCCAATATCATATTCCACATTGGCTGAATTCTTAAGATTAATTTTGTAGGCCGTTACTTCTTTTAATGACACGCTATTTTGGATGCTTATCTGTCCGTGATTTGAATAAACCACCAGATCTCCAGCCGAACTATTGGCAACTTCTATGGCATTTTCTCCGCCGCCGGTTTCAGCGCTGTTATTTTGAGAAATCATGAATATGAATGAACCAGCTGACCCGGAACCTTGAAAGACGCTGCTATTTTGTATAGAGATCTTGCTGCTGGTTGTCCTATTGGAAGGGTTATCAGCTATAAAGGAGACGCTCTTGTTGCCGAGAGTTGAAGAAATCTTGATAATGGGAGTATTTTTAGTAGTTATATTTCCAGTCACCCAAACCGACCCGGTCAAGGTCAAGGTTGGGCTGCCGTTAATCTCAACATCGCAAGTAATTTTTTTAGGACCTAATGTCCTGCTGGAATTGATAATATAGGGGCATGGCGAGTTGATAATTCCCCCAGTCTCGGCATCATTTTCCCATAGGCTAATTTGATCATCGGATATAGGCAAAGTTGTTGTCGCCTGATCAGGACTGCCCGGATGCAACACACCCGAAACTAAACTGCCGTTTATAGTTACATAATAAGCATCCTTGTCTATAACGGAATCATTGATGGTGTGGGCATAAGCGTTGCCGGTAGTATGAATGCCGTCAATAAGTCCGTCCGGACCGGCCGATACTGCGTCTCCATTCACATCATTGCCAGAACCAATGATAGGTCCGCTTGAATAAATGTTACCGGTAACACTTGAAGTATTCTCAAGAAAGAAACCCCCCTTACCAGCTTGAATGCCATAATAAAAAGCCACACCCGTGCCAAGAACCAAATGAGTTTTAATTTTTCGGAAATAGCTATTGGCTTCTCCAAGCGCTGTGACCACTTTACCGCCAGATTCGTCTGCGACTGTAGTCGTCACACTATGATCGCCTACTGTTAAAGTTTGAGACGAAGCAGCTGGTATTCCAAAATTCAAGCGATAGGCGACATCTTCAATTCCCGCTTCAGTGGCGTAAAAACTCTCTTTTGATGTAGCGATAGAGGTGGCCATAGAAATATGTCTGACTATTGGATTAGAAAGGCCCAAAATGGCAACCGCAGAAACCCAAACAAAAAATATAATGGCGATAATCATCGCTTGGCCCTTTTTTCTTTTTTTTGGATTTAAAAATAAAAACATAATATTTTAACTAATAAGAGCCCCGAAGCACCGAGAATCCATAAAATCGCTCGCTGCTTGACGCCAAACCTAAAACGCCGGACATTTCCAACTCAATTCGCACTCCTTCAGAAGTTGAAGTTGCAACTTGAGTGAACATCAAATAACTCACCACTCCAGATGATGAGGTAAGAGCGGTCGGGATACTGCCATTTTTAGAAATCCGAATAGTGCTGGAAGAGACATCAAAAGTGATGCTGTATGAGTTTGAATCTTCATCAATACCGAAAACCGTAAGCACTCCTGGATTCTTCAATAATTCGCTTTCGGAAACGACAACACTTGAAGCGTTGCGGATTTCTCGAAGCATGCTTTCCATAGCGATAGTCCCGGAGCTTTCAAGTTCCCGGGTAAGCTTAATGTTTCTATAAACGCCACTCGTGGCCACGAGTGTCTGAACAATGAGACTCATTACAAAAACTAAAAGCACAATATAAATAATCGTCTCAATTAAAGTGACACCTCTGTTTATAAAATGTTTTTTAGTTGTTAAAAATGTTGCTAACATATGTTGTGATTTGGCGAGTTGTGGTGGCTGTATCATTTTGCCACGACACTGTGGATAATATTTTTTTGGTGTTTGGGTCAAGAGACCCGGAGCTGGCGATGTTGCCCGAGCCGTCTCTGTAAACATTTTCCACAGAAATTCTTCGGTCAAATCGATTATCTATGAATGCATAGTCGACAGACACTCCCCAAGCAACATTATTAAAAGTCAGAGTATACAATGTTCCAGAAACGAGCGGGGCAATATTGGCGCTCCAACCGCTATCCCGCATAAATTTGACGGCTTCAATGCCCTCCTCGGCCAAAAAAGAGGCTTGAAAAAAAGAGGGGTTTGAAAGGGAAATTTTAATAAAGACAGTATAAACTTTCCAGATGAAAAAAATAGAAAAGGTGGCAATGGAAACCATCACCAGAACTTCAACCAAACTAAATCCTTTGGTTTTAATTTTCGTGTATTTTTGTAGCTTTCGCATAATTTTCGTATCGTATTATTGTATCACTCCTGTATTCAGAATTGTAATGGTGGTTGAAGCGCTGTCGTCTTTAAGAGAAAGAGTGACATCGCCATAATTTTGGGTATTTCCAATCAAGCGGGTAAAGACAATGTCCGGGCTTCCAAGGTTCAGGGAATATGAAAACATATAAACTTCTCTGGAAAAGAGAACCACTTTTTCATTTGGCCCGCCGGCAGAATATGTACTCCCCTCAAACAGCACCGCTTTGTCATTTTCAAGATGAATGCCAAAGAGTGAGGCGTCTTTTGAAGCAATGGAGAGCAACCTGGCATCGCGCGCCAAAGCGGTCAGTCCGGCAATATCTTTTTCAAGAGATTCTTTCTTGCTAAAACCTGAAAAAAAATAAAGCGATATGGACATAATGACCATAAAAATCCCGATGACCACCAAAATTTCCATCAAAGTAAACCCCTTATTAATTTTAGATTTATAACTTTCAATTTTCATTTAATTTTTATTGTATGGCGTTAACCAAAGAATAAGTCGGCAGCATCATGGCGATAGCAAAGACGCCAACCGCAACGCCAATCAGAATCATCAGAAATGGTTCTATAATAGTAGAAAGGTCTTTGGTTTTCTGGTCAACCTCAACTTCATAGTAAGTGGCGATGTTATCAAGCATTTCTGTCATTTTGCCAGTCTCCTCACCCACCGAAAGCATCTCACTGACAAAAACCGGATAAAGATTGCCTTTTAAATTGGAAAGCGAGGAAGATAAAGGTTCGCCCACTTCCACTTGTTTGGCGGCATCGCCCAATAAATTTTTAAAATAATGATTTTGCAAAACAGCGCTGGTGATGCCGATGGCCATGACAATGTCCACCCCGGATGAAATAAGGGAAGAAAGAGTTCTAGCTGTTCTGGCAGCATTCACTTCTTTGGCCATGTTCTTAATCATGGGCATATGAAGCACAACGAAATCTAAGGCGTTTTTGCCTTTCTTGGTTTTAAGCCCGGACAAGAAGCCAAAAACAACAATGGGGATTGTTATCATTGTTAAAATAATGTTGGCTCTCAGGAAATCGCTTATGGCAATGATAATTCTGGTCGGCAGAGGCAAAGCTATATTCAGCCCCTTAAAAGTTTCAGTCAGGGTCGGCACCATATAGACCATTAAGACAATCCCGATGACTACCATTACACACACAATGACAGTGGGATAAATCATAGCTCCTTTTATTTTCTTGGAAAGAGTATTGGCTTTCTCAAGCTGGTCAGCGACAATTTTCAGGGAATAAGCCAGTTTTCCTGATTCTTCTCCGGCTTTAACCATTGAAGAAAATAGGCCGGAAAATATATCCGGGTGCGCTTCCAGAGATTTTGACAATGTCTCCCCGCCGCTGACTGAGGCGCTAATGTTTTCCAAAATAGCCACCAGATTTTTATTTCTTGTTTGCTTTTGCAATATGGAAAGAGCTCTGGAAACAGAAAGGCCGGCATCTATCATGACGGAAAGATTTTTGGCAAAAGTGATGACTTCTTGAGCTTTTACTTTTTTTCTAAATGAAAATTTGAAAGCGGTTTCTCTTGATTTTATTTCTTCGGCCGAAAGTATTGACCCGTCAACCGAGCGCACCGCCGCATAAAGTGCCGCCTTATCCGAAAACTCTCTGGTCTCCTCTTTTTCTTCTCCCTCTTTTATATATTTGTATTTATAAAGCGACATTGTCATTTTCAATTATAGCACCCAGTAGTGAATTTTAGCATTGCACTTTGTGCATAAAATTAATTTTAATGCCAAAATCTACTACTGGGTAGCAACAATAAAAAATAATTTGTAAAAAATTTGTTTATAAAAAAGAAAATGCTCCGCCTAATACAAGCACGGAGCTTTCGGGCAGAGCAAGGAAGTTATTGGAAATACAGAATAACAATACCAATGACAATTCCCAGCACAAATCCCACAAAAGAGTAAAAATCGCTGGGTCTGATGTTTCCAACATTCCAGTCGCGACGAGTGATACCGAACATATCTACACCTCCATCTCCAATTAAAGCATATCTATAACAAAGACACAAGCTCGGTTTTATTTCTTGCATTTCTCCCCTCACCTTCGCAAGGTGAGGGGCAATCCCGCTCAGCGGGATGGGGTGGGGTCGTTTTTTATTCCGACACCACTCTCAAAACCTCTTCAATAGTAGTCAACCCTTGGGCA
This sequence comes from Patescibacteria group bacterium, assembly GCA_038056395.1. GTDB lineage: Bacteria > Patescibacteriota > Minisyncoccia > Phycocordibacterales > WO2-35-19 > WO2-35-19. The sequence goes on from JBBUFS010000008.1 coordinate 29,065, forward strand.
GCTTTGAAAATACCGTCCTCCAGCATAGTGAGCATGCCTTCTTTTTTGGTTTGCAGTTCTATGTCCTCGGTGGTGGAACCCCTGATTATCAAATCCTTGATGGCCACGGAAACATTGAGCACCTCATAAATGCCGATGCGGCCCTTGAAAGCCTCTTCTCCAGCCTCTTTTTTCGGCCTGAAAAACGGCACATTTTTCCAGTCATCATTTTTGCCTATTATCTTTTCTTCTTTGAGCACTTCCAGAACAGTATCCATATTGACCACTTTTGATATTGAATCTATTTCCGCCTTGGAAAGATAATATTTCTCTTTTTTTTCAGAGAGTTTTCTGACTAATCTTTGGCCGATGATGGCGTCAATGGTAGAAATAATAAGGAAAGGTTCAATTTTCATATCAATCAGGCGGGGCACAGCTCCAGCGGCGGAGTTGGTGTGCAAAGTTGAAAGCACCAAATGCCCGGTGAGCGAGGCGTTAATGGCCAAAGAGGCGGTTTCGTTATCGCGAATCTCACCAACCATTATGATATCCGGATCTTGACGCACCAGAGTGCGAAGTCCCGAAGCAAAAGTCAGTCCGATCTCCGGTTTTACTTGAGTTTGATTGATTCTCTTCATTTGATATTCAATCGGGTCTTCAATGGTGGAAATATTAACATCGGGGGTGTTTAAAATGTCCAGCATAGTATAAAGAGTCGTTGATTTGCCGCTGCCGGTTGGACCAGTGGTTAGAATCATACCAGTGGTGTGTTGCAGAACCTTATGCAAAAGCTCCAATCCTTGCCCATGAAATCCCAAGGACTCCAAAGTAAAACCGGAGACAGATTCGCGCAAAAGACGCATCACCGTTTTTTCGCCATAATAAACCGGCAGAGTGGAAACCCGGAAAGAAACTTTTTCCCCATTCATGTCAATTTTAAAGCGTCCATCTTGAGGCAATCTTTTTTCATCCAGCTTCAAACTGGAGAGAACTTTGATGCGAGCCACTAAAGAATAGCCGATGTGTTTAGGCAATATCATGGCGTCATGCAGGATACCGTCAATTCGGTATCTTACCAAAATCTGGTCTTCTAGGGGTTCAATGTGGATATCGGAAGCGTCTTGAATAATAGCGTGTTTAAGCAGAGTATCCACAATTTTAACCACCGGCAATTCTTCGGCCAGTTTTTTCAAATCGCCCAGCGAAGCATTTTCAGCGGGCAATTTTTCAGCTATGGTCTTTATTTCATCAGACTCATTTTTTATGATATCGCCAAACTCATCTTTAAGATTTTTTTGATATTGGATTAAGACCGACCGCATTGACTCGAAATCAGTCAAGCGCGGCAGAATTTTTAATCCTACCTTTTTTCTTATTGAGTTCAAGGCTTGCAAGTCATCGGTGTCCAGCATGGCCACCGCCAGAGCATCCTCTTTTTTCTCAAAAGCCACGATATTATGCTTTCTGGCAATGGGTTCGGGAATAAGGTTGAGAATATCCCGATCCAAGGTCTGACCTTTCAGATTTATGAAAGGAATGCCAAGTATATAAGCTTGAATGCGCCTAAGGTCGTCATCGGAAAATTTGCCTTTTGACACGAGTATTTCGCTGATCGGCTTTTTTTTTGACTTGGCTTCTTTCTCCGCCTCCTCCACTTCCGATTGAGAAATAAGTCCGGCGTCAATAACAAAATCTTTTATTTGTGAATCTTCTACATGCATAGAAGATTCATTATATCAAAATAAAAACAATAAGATAAATTTTTTGTTTATATTGGATTTCTAGAGCGAGAACGCATATTGGAGATTAAATATTTTCTTGGATTTTTATCTAAATCAATAAAATCATCAGCTACTTCAATCAATCTGGCCGAGGTTGATTTGCCGAATGAGGCCACTTCAACTTGGCAGCCGCCATTTTTTAAGTATTCAACTAATGGAACAAAATCACCGTCGCCGGTAACCAAAATAACCGCATCCAGTTTGGGGGCGAGCTTGATGGCGTCAACTGCGAGTCCGACATCCCAGTCCCCTTTTTTGGCGCCGCCGGCAAAGACCTGCAGGTTTTTGGTTTTGGTTTCAATGCCTATTTTTTCCAAAGCGTCAAAAAATCCTTTTTCCTCGCCCGTTTCCGTGGTTATAACATAAGCCACCGCCCGCGTCAGCGACCGGCCAGCCAAACCTTCTTTAACTACCTGGTCAAAGTTTACTTTGGCGCCATAAATATTTTTGGCGCTGTGATAAAGATTTTGGGTATCAATAAAAATGCCAACCCTTTGATTTTTGTGTTTAATTACAGCCACAATATTAAATTAATTATAAAAATTAAGAAACTTTTTTGAGACCCAACTTCTTAACAAGACCATTGTACCTTTTAGTGTCCTTTTTTTCCAAATATTTCATATGGGCCTTGCGGTCGGCCACCAAACCCAAAAGCCCTCTTCTTGAGTGCTTATCTTTTTTGTTTTTTTTAAGATGAACGGCCAAATCGTCAATCCTGCGCGAAAGCACAGCAATCTGCACCTCAGGACTGCCGGTGTCCGTCTCATGAACTTTCACTTCTTTTATAATTCTTTGCTTTTTGTTCTTTGTAAGCATGCCGTAAGGGTAGCATAAAATCTAATATTGCGCAATACCCAAAATTATTTCACCAACAATTTCAAACCGAGACCGCTTGTTATTTTTTGAAGAAAAGAAAGAGTTGGATTTATGTTACCAGTTTCAAATCGAGCCAAAGCTGATTGGGTAATCCCTATTTTTTGAGCCAATTTTCTTTGAGACATTCCCTTTTTATTTCTTGAAATTATTAGGGCACGAATTATTTTAATTTCTGGTTGCATTCCAAAATAAGCCTTCTTCACACCAGACCTTTTAAATGCTTCTTTTTTGAATTGTTCCAATGTTTTCATAATTTTATGATAGCAAATATGCTATCTTATTGCAAGTGTCTTAACCTGTTAATAACTATTTTCAATTCTTTTGTGGGTATTCTCTGGCTTTTCTTTACAAAAGCATGTAATATCCAAATGTTTTCTTTGTAAAAAGAATAAAAAATTCTTACAGATAAATTTGCTAGCACCCTCAACTCAAAAACATCCTTTGCCACCTTTTTTGATCTTGGAGGTCTAATTTGTTTGCCTAACTCGTCTAAAAGCTCAAGAGCACTTATTATTTTCGCCACGATAGAATCATCAAACGACAATAAAAAAGTTTGAATATCATCTCTAATAAATCTGACCCTTTTCATAATTAAATAATACCATAAATTATTGTGCGACGTTAGAAAATGGTAGAATAGAGAGGATGGTAAAAGATTTAGAACAACTCAAAAAGCAATTTTTGGAATATGTGGAGATTGAGAGAGGCCGGGCGCTCAAGACGGTTGAAAATTACAACCATTATCTTTCTGTTTTTTTGGAACAAACCAAAGCCAAAAAGCCAAGCGATATAAACGATAATATAGTCAGGGAGTTTCGCCTTTGGCTCAACAGACAGGTTACGGGAAATAATAAAAAAACTGGGGAAACATTAAGCCGCAAAACTCAAAATTATTATTTGATTGCCATTCGCGCCTTTTTGAAATATTTGGCTCGGCAAGAAATAAAATCTATGCCATCCGAAAGAATAGAGCTGGCTAAAGTGCCCGAACGCTCTCTTGATTTAATTACAGACGCCGAATTGCACAGATTACTTGAAGTTACAAAAACATCGGCAAAAGGAAGTGAGATTGGCGATATTAAAACGCTTCGCGATTCAGCAATTTTAGAACTTCTTTTTTCAACCGGCCTGCGCGTTTCAGAACTCTGTTCC
>JBBUFS010000009.1:0-19965 GCA_038056395.1 Patescibacteria group bacterium
CTTCGGAAAGAATGGTGGAAATGGAATCGGTGGTTATATTTTGAAATTCGTCTATATACAAATAAAAAGGCGGGAAGTCCTTGCCAAACGAATCGGTCCGAGAAAGAGCGGCTATTAAAATTTTACCCACTAAAATCAGACCGATTAGATTGGCATTTATATCCCCCAGCCGACCTTTGGAAAGATTGACCAGAAGTATTTTTTTGTTATCCATTATGTCGCGGAAGTTGAAGGAAGATTTTTCCTGGGCAATGACCGGCCGCATAATTTCGTTGGCTAAAAAAACATCAAATTTGTTGGTAACATACTGGACATAATTAGCGATACCCTGCTCGCCGGTGGTCTTTTCGGCATTGATCCAAAATTGTTTGACCAAAGGATTTTTGCATCTGGATATTTTAAGGTCTCTGTAAGTTTTGTCCGAGAGCACTCGCGACATATCAACCAAGGTATTACCCAAATCCAGACTATCCATCACCAGCAGGGCGGAGTTTCTAAAATATTGCTCAAAAGCCGGGCCCATTGATTCGGGCACATTACCATAAAGTTTCCTAAAAATACTGAAAAGTTCGTTGACCACAAAAGTTTTCTGCTCCGGAAATTTTTCATCGTATTCCAACATATTGAGAGCCATCGGCCGCGCCGTGTAAGCCGGATCAAAATAAATAACATCATTGAAACGCTCGGGAGGCACATTGGCTATGACATCTTGGAGATCGGAACCGTGCGGGTCAATCATACAAATCCCATGACCCATTTGCATATCCTGAATTATCATTTCTTTAAGTAAAGTGGTTTTACCGGTACCGGTTTGGCCTATGCAGTAGAAATGCCTTAACCTATCGTCTTCAGCCATTTTTATTTCGGTATCTGTATTTCGATGTTTATTTATGCCAAGCAGTATTCCGTCTTTGGCAATATCAAGAGGCGCCGGCGCAGTGGCAGATCTTGACTGGCGCAGACCTTCGGAAGCGCTCAATGCTTTGGTGTGGAAATGCATAATGGAAGTGACTTCTCTAAGATTCATAGGCAAAGTATTATCGTTATCAAAAATGCGGAAACTAAAATTTTTAACTAAGTTTCGCAAATCCCCTTTTTCTCTTTTTTCCCATTTCAGAGAATTACCCAAGGTGTTGTCAAACTGGTTGAAGCTTGATTTTAAGCTGCTTAATATTTCTTCCGCCTCTTCCTTGGTGTTAGATGAAGCCAAAAGACGCAAATTACATAGCACTATAGGCGCGCCAATTTTGTGTTTTATTTCTTCCACTGCCCCCTGGTCAATGGGCTCCGGTTTTTTCTCTTCTCCCTCTTTATCTTTGGGTTTTGAAGACCCGAAAACATCCTTAAAAGTATGGAAAATTTCTCCTGGAACGCTATCTGGAATATCAATGGCTTCTTTAAGTGGCGCGCCTTTTTGAATTTTATCCAAGGCGCCTTTATATTTTTTTACATATTTATCTCCCACCGGCGACCAAATGAGTTGGATGGCCGCCCCTTCGCCGTCTCTATTTACTTTTGAAAAACTAGAGAGAATGGCGTTGAGAGGATCGTGTATAAAACTTTCATAAGTTTTTATGGGGTAAATGGGGTTTTTAGCAAAAGAAGCGTGAACACCGGCAGTATGTCCGGTTTCATTGAAAATATTATAATCATCCGGTTTTTCGGCTATTTTAGCATTATGAAATATTGAAAGGATTTGTTTTTCAAAAAGATTTTTTCTGACACTTGGCACCGCCACATAAAAAACTATTTCCTGAGAAAAATTAGCGTTGGCGATTTCCAAAGACATCCAGTTTTCTTCGTGTTTATCGGAGTCGGAAATAGAAAGCATACCAGCATAAAATTGCTCCATGCCGGCAATAACATGCTCCAAAGTCTCGTTTCCCCCAGCCGGATCTTTTTGAGCGACATCTTCCTGTATGAGGATTTCGTAAAGGCACATATTCAGGCCTTTTGAAATTTTCTCTTTAATATTAAGTCCTGGTATGGTAAAACCCTCTTTCAAATATTCTGAAATAAATCTATGAAAATCGTCTGTAATATGAAAATTTTGCATTTTTTCCACCACCGAAAGAGCATTTTTAATGCCTTCTTCTTTGGCCAGCAAAACCAGTTCTGAAATTTGTTTATCGTGTTCTTCGGGAGAAAGTTTTAAAACAATTTTTTCTATTTCTTCTTTTTTTATTTCATATTCAGAATGCAGAACGGAAGGCGCCGGAGCGGTTTTGTATTCCGCCAAAATTTCTCTGGTTGGCGCCAGAGCTTCTTTTTTAAGGCCGATATTTTCCAGCGCTTTTTCCTTTTCGGCAATCAACCGGCGCAAATGAGTTATCTCATCTTCAGTATTTTTGAAAGGATTCTGCGGTAACGGGAATTTGTATTCCATATTATCTTTCTGATTATACAATAAACAACAGTATTTCAGAAGAATACTGTTGTTCATTACTTTATTTGCGATATATTTACATTTGAGGAGCAACTGGAGCCGAAGATTTTGGCTTTAAAGCCATCAGAGCCGAGAGGCCGACAAGGATGTAAATAATCCTTGAAATAAGAGCCTCTTGCCCGCCAAACAAATTTCCTATGTCCCATCTCAAAAGGCCGACTAAAAGCCAATTTAGGCCCCCAATGACCAAGAGCCAATGCGCCGTTTTTTGCATAAAATTTTTTACCTTTAATTTGTATTAATTAATTCTGTTCGACCAATTATTTTCCTTACAAATTATACAACGCAAAATTCCGCAAAGAAATAGGGGGTGTGTATAGCAAACTTCCTCCTCCGCCCTTACCGAACCAGTGGATTTAAGGATGCTCGAGTCCTTGGTCCTACCTGCCCGTAACCGTCTGATTCCGACCCAGAACAGATGATTGAATACTCGCATTGGAATCTACGGACAGCGTTCATTGTGAGGGTGCCAAAGTATCCTGTGTTAAGGCCTATGGAAAGGTAGCCCTTGCTTATGAGAAATCTCTGGAGGATTTCAACCTGCGGGTCTTGGATTCCCCGGTAGAGATGCTTTGTAAGTTTTATCGGTTGAGTGGTAGAAGTGGGATAGCTTTGAAGATAGTTTTCCACACTCCATCCGTCTATTCCGCTGTCATAATTAACATTCCACCATAAGAATCCATCTATAGATATGCCGCCAAACACCACAGTGCCGAGCGCCCCTATAGGTTTAGTGCCAAGAAGTGTTCCTGAAATAAATGGTAAAGCTTTAACGTCAAGATTGGATGTAGTTTGGACTCTCTGGCCGATGGAGAACTTGATTTTGGTTGGAGGTGGTATAGGTGTTGGTGTTGGTGTAGGATTTGGAGGAGGGGTTGGGGTTGGTACAGGAGTTGGATTAGGAGGAGGGGGTTCGTTTGGAGCGAGAGTTGTAGCAGAAGCAGAGCTGGATTGAGCGGAGGTGTTCCCCGCCGCATCATAGGCAGAGACGGTGTAGGTATAAGCGGTAGATGGGGAAAGACCGGTATCTGAATATGAGGTATTGGCAGAAGTGCCGATCTGATTGCCGCTACGATAAATTTTATATCCGGTCACTCCGACATTATCGGTAGAGGCGCTCCAGGAAAGATTTATTTGGGAAGAAGATATCGGCGTTGCGACAAGATTTGTTGGAATAGAAGGCAATATAGTATCCGGAATTGGGGGGAATGGGCTGCTGGATTGGATAAGAGTAGTAAACCATGAGCCGACTGATGTAGTGTTGTTTGCTGTGGCAGCGGCAATTCCTTGTTTGATGCTTTCGGTAAATTTATAATCATCGCTTAAGCTAGCCGCAGACGAATAGTCCATATACCCGCCGAAGTAAAACATTGACCAGAATGGGGAAATGAAATCCATCTGTTTGGTGCGTGCCATAGCGGTGAGAGCAGTAAGAAACTTCTGGTCAAGCGGCTGCCAGAATGTGTAGACATTGCGAGCGAAGATGGCTTTTGAGGTAGCGGCGTTGACTGCATCTCCCACCTGCCACTTATTGAGCCAGGCTTCATGTTCAATTACTTTTTTGCCCTTCTGCTGTGCGGTGCTGATTATGGAAAGCGAGCGAGTAAGCAGGTCAGAGTCAATCGGATAAATGTGGATATTAAGGAAATCAAGATTGGCCAAATCGGTGTAGGCATTAGTCCATGCCATGTAGTTCTGCTGCCAAGTGCCAAACCCAGATCCATATTTTATGTTAGAGAGCCCTAGATTTTTGAGTTCCGAAAGATAGAAGGCTGTCATTTGAGTAGCTGTAGTTATATTGTCTACTGGGAAGCCGGTGTTGGTGGCTGCGGTATCAGGTTCGTTGTCGACAGAGAGATAGTCAGGCTTTAGTTGAATGGCAATTGTTTTCAGCATTTCAGAATAGCGGAGCTTATAAGTATTCAAAGTCATACTTTGATAATACGGAGTTACAGGAAGGGTTGAGTAGTTCGGGAAAATCGGTTGTACTTCTATGCTGACGGTAAAACCGCGCTGGCGGGCGGCATCCATTATGTTTTTATACATGGAAAGATACAGATTTGAGGTGGTGGCACCCCGGAAGTTTGGGTCAAGGAGAGGATAATTTATATCAATGGCTAATCCACGAACACCAAGACTTTGGAGACGGTCCATGTATTTAATGTTGGCAGTAAACACTGCCGGCACTAAGAGCGTATCGCCAAAATTGGGGTTGAGTGGAATGAGGCTTGAGCCGATAACCGTTGGATATACTGAGCCATTGTTCCACTGGGTTTTGAGAGTATCTAAAAATGTGTCTAATTTGCTTTCAAGAACGGTGTGGAGGGGTTGAAATTCGGCAGGTATAGGGTCCGCAGCTTCAGCTTTGAGGCTAAGCAGAGGAGATATGGCAATTAAAAAAAGTATGCTCGCTAGTGATTTCATGTTTAATTTAAGATTTGTAATAATTATTCCTCTAATTATATTAATACTGGATATGCGTGTCAATTGCGATATATGTATCTAGGTGACCCTACAGAGAATCGAACTCTGATTTGAGCCTTGAGAAGGCTCCGTCCTAACCGTTAGACGATAGGGCCCACAGATAAAATATAACACAAATTTACTGAGTTTTGGCGGCAACATCCTCCGGGCGGTCGGGAGGAATTTGATAATAGTTAATAAGGAATTTGGTGATGTTAAGAAACGGGTCGGTCAGAGTCTCGGAAGCATAACGGACATTTTTTGGATAAATATGGAAAAGAAAAACCAAAAACTTGGGCTGGTAAGCGGGGAAATAACCGAAAAAAGAATGCAGATATTTTCCTTCCACATAACCGCCCACTTGGCCCTCATTAGTCATTTGAGCGGTACCTGTTTTGGCAGCCACTGAATAGCCGGGAATTTTGGCTGTGCCGCCCAGTAAAGCTTTATCAACTACATTGACCAGCATTCTGGTTATTTCTTCAGAAGTTTCTTTTTTGATTACTTGTTTGCCGGAAGCAAAAGACATCTTTTTGGAAAGGCCGTTTTGATATTCTATTTTTTTCACTAGGTGGGGAGTGACCAAAACGCCGCCATTTGCCAAAACAGAAAGAGCTCTGATGGTGGCAATAGGAGTAAAAGCGATGCCTTGGCCATAGGCGGCGGTGGCCATTTCAATTTCTCTTTTGCTGTCAAGATTTTTAACAAGGCCCCGACCTTCGTTCGGCAGATCAATGCCTGTTTCAGTGCCAACACCGAAATTTTTCATATATTCTGAAAACTTTTGATTGCCCATTTTCAGAGCCACATAGGCCGCGCCGGTGTTTAAAGATTGGTTTAAAACTTCCTGCATATTAACAGCGCCCCTGCCTTTATTGTCATAATTGGAAATGCGCTTGTTGTTCAAAACCAAAAAACCGGCATCATAATAAGTGCTGGTCGCCGAGACGACGCCGGAATCAATGCCCGCCGCCATGGTTAAAGGTTTTATGATAGAGCCCATTTCATAGACGCCTTCTACAATGGGGTTGCTAAAAAGACTGACTTCGCTTTCCTTAAAATTATTCAGATCAAACGAAGGATTCCAAGCCATCGCTATTATTTCCCCATTCATTGGATTTATTATAATGCCACCGGCTTGGTCGCTTGCCCATTTTTCCCTGACATTCTGCAATTCATTTTCAAGAAAAAGTTGGGTGGATGGCTCGATAGAAATAATTATGCTACCCTCTTCTTGCGGACGTTCACTGACGGATTCTTTGACATTTGAAAAGAACTCGGCAAAAAAATTATTATAAGCTTTTGAAGGGTCTTTTTTGAGAATATCCTCATAGTATCTTTCCAGTCCATAACGGCCAGCCAGTTCATCTTCATTAAAAGCCACAAAACCAATAATATTGGAAGCCAATTTGCCGCCGGGATAAAAACGCCATTTGTCAGCGGATATATTTATGCCGTAGATATTTAAAGTTTTTATTTTATCGGCTGTTTCAGAATTTAAATGTTTGACAATTTCTTCATACTTGACATCCTTTTTTGAGGCTTTGGTTAAAAATTCTGCTTCATCCAAAACTAAAACTTGGCTTAAGCTTTTATAAATTTCTTTCGGGTCTTTTATAATCTGCGGATTTATAGCTATGGTAAAACCGGATCTTGAAATGGCGGCCGGTATTTTTTCTCCGGTCCGGTTTTCAAAATAAATTTCCCCTCTATTGTATGAAATGGTGTTTTCGTTTGTATTTTGCCTTTCGGCTTCAGACACAAAAAATTCTCCATGCACTATCTGCACGAAATATAAGCGGGTAGACATAATCAGCGCCGCCAGGATTATGATAACGGATATAAAGCGAATCCTCCCGGTCATCTTTTTATTTTAATCTATTTTGAGAGAAAGAGTATCTTTTTTAGAATTCTTCACTATAAAAGTCGGATTGTTGACTGCCACAAAACCCATTTGCTGCGCTATTTCTGTACTCATATTGTTTTCAACCAGCAGGCGTTTTGACTCCATTTCGCTCACTTCCATGCTCAAAATTTGCATTTGTTGTTTGGTTTTTTCCAGAACAGTCAGGGTGCGAACAGCCACATTGGCAAAATAGATATAAGAGAGAGCGACTATCAATATAAAAGCGGTGAGCATGTAATTGATAGTTTTATTCATCACCAGCATTTTTGTTTTTTGTTTTATAAAATTAATCATTTTTCTTTATTATTCTTAGTTTGGCGCTTTTTGATCTTGGATTTCTATTTACTTCCTTCTCACTTGGTGCGATTGGTTTTTTATTTATAAGTTCTCCTTTATTCTCGGCTATTTGCAATTTGAAAAAATTTTTAACTATTCTGTCTTCCAAACTATGAAATGAAATCACAGCCAGTCGGCCCCCTTTCTTTAAAATCCTAAATCCTCCTTCAAGACCTTCTGCCAGAGCTCGCAATTCATCATTGACTGCAATCCTAATGGCCTGGAAAGTTCTGGTGGCTGGATGAATTCTGCCAAAGCGATAAAATATCGGCACTGCATTTTTTACAATTTCAGCCAGTTCGCTTGAAGTCTTTATCTCTTTTTTTTCTCTGGCTTTAGCGATGGCCTTAGCGATTCTTCTGGAGTATCTTTCTTCACCATATCCATAAATCACATTTGCTAAATTCTCTTCACCCCATCGGTTAACCACATCGTAAGCGGTAGTGTCCTCTTCTTCGGCGCCACTCTTGAAAGTCATCAGCAACGGCTCGTCTCTTTGAAAACTGAAACCTCTGTCTCCTTCATCAAATTGATCGGAACTCCAGCCAAGATCAAATAATATTTTGGTTGGATTTTTGATATCAAGGATTTCTGGCGCCTTATCGATGTTTCTGAAATTTAACACTCCAAGTTTGATTTTAGCCCCGGCAAGATCCAGTCTTTCTTTGGTTATGTTTATAGACATTTCATCAGCATCAATGCCGCAAATGGTTATTCTTTCTTTCATTTTCTGCCAAACCTTTTCCATATGGCCACCGGCGCCAACAGTCGCGTCCAAATACACATCCCCATCTTGGAAATCCAGACCTTCCATTACTTCTTGTAAAAGAACACTTTCGTGGGCCATTTACATGATGCCTAGGCCTGATAATTTCTCTGCTAAGCCGTCGGCCTGTTTTTCTACTTGTTTCTTGTAATCGGTCCACGACTTCTCGTTCCATATTTCCAACCGGTTTTGCACTCCAATCAAAACCACTCTGGTTTTGAGATTGGCATGTTCCCGCAGGAAATCCGGAACCAAAACTCGTCCAATATTATCTATTTCTACTTCACTCGCTCCACCAAACATATATCGAGTAAAACTTCTCATATCGGCAGAAAGCATTGAAGAATTTTCTGCCAACTTACTCGCAATTTTTTCCCACTCTTTAATAGTGAAGGCAAACAAACATTGATCTAACCCCGGCGTAATCACAATCTTCTTGCCCATAAGAGATCTAAACTTAGACGGCAGAGAAACCCTGTTTTTGTCATCTATAGTGTGTGTATATTCTCCTATGAGCATTCGATTGATTTATTACTCTAAAATACGTTATCCACTTCTTCCCACTTGGTTCCATCTTATACCACATCACTATATCCGTCTACCACTTTCATCTGTGGATAAGTGGATAACTCAATTTTTACAGATAAAAACAAAAATCTGCCGCATTTTGGGCAGATTTTTGTCTTTTGAAATCGCTTTTTTATCTAAGCTTAATTTGCCAAAGTAGTGAAGGAGTACTGGCTTGAAGTGGCAGTATTGCCGTTTGCATCAGAAGACCCGACTATGTAGTAATAGATTGTTGAGGTGGCCAGATTGGAAAACGATAGGATGTGGCTTCTGACTTTTTCAGATGAACTTACTAAAGATGATGATCCATCTGTTGCGACTGGAGTGGTAGTGCCAAACCAGACCTTGCTTGTAGCTTTTTCATTTGTCATCCAGATTATGTTGGTGGTAGTAGCCAATAAATTTGAGGTAGCAATGCCAGAAATAACAGGCGCTATTACATCAACATCCGATTTATCTTCTATGCCTTTTGGCAATTTTTGGCATTCAGGCACTTTAGGTTTTTCATTTTTTTTGAGCCAGCCGGGAGCGATTAAATGGCCAGGGGGAATCTTGGCGCATAATCTTTTATCTTTTCTGTCTCCATCATTATCTTCATCACCTTCATCATCCTCCTCTGAAAGGGCCAGTTTGTTCATTTCTTCATTCAATTTTTTTAATGTTTTCGGTCCCACAAATCCTAACATTTCTATGCCATACTTTTTTTGGAATTTTTTCACCGCTTCCGAAGTTAGCTGACCATAAAAACCGGTAATCATCCCTTCCGGGTATATGCTGGTATCAGCCGCTAAAATTGCCTGCAAAGCCCTCACATCATCTCCACCCATCCCCTGTCTTAAACTGCGGATAAGTCTTAATGATTGGCTCACTTCTTCCTGCGTCTTCACTAATTGCTCTTGAATGGTTTTGAGGGCTTGAATTTGAGTTTGTAAATTTTTTATCTGATCAAGCAATGTTTGAACTTGACTAGATGTGCTAGTTGTCGTCCCTGTTGTTTCTGCGAACAAAAACATTGGGCCACTAAACAAAGCTAGAGCAACTACCATACTTGTAAATATTTTCTTTTTCATACTATTATAATAACAATAATAATGACAGCTTTTCGCTGCATCATAAAGATAAACTTGGCTTATCTTTATAAGAATTATTATATCACATTTTATTTATTCTCTTGGGCGCATAAGGGGAAAAGTTTGGAGTTCGCGGAGAGGGCGGTTGGCGAGAATAGCAAAAAGGCGTTCGCCGAAGCCAAAGCCGCAAGTCGGCGGCATACCATATTCTAACATTTCTACAAATTCCAAATCTGGCATCATGGCTTCTTCGTCGCCAGCATCAATTAATTTTTGTTGCTCTTCAAATCTTTCTCTTTGATCGATGGGGTCATTGAGTTCCGAGTATCCTCGGCCAACCTCGGAGCCTGCAATAATGGGCTGAAACATCTGAGTAACATTTCTTCCCGGCACTTTTTTCGCCAGGGGCGCAACCAAAACCGGGTGATTAATCACAAAAGCCGGACCGGAAATATTTTTGCGACAATATTTCCAGAGAGTATCAGTCAGTCTTTCTTTGTTTTCTCCCTGATAAGAAATTTTGAGTTCATTTAGTTTATCTTTTATTTCATCTTCTTCCGCTTTTTCAATATCTATGCCGGTTTGTTTTTTTATTTCGCTGATGTAGTCAATTTCCCGCCATTCATCGGCTAAATCAAAAGTATGGCCATTATATTCAAATTTAGTTTTGCCAAAAACTTCCTGAGCAATAATTTTATACAGCTCTTTAACCAAATTCATGCCATCTTGATAGTCAACATAACTCCAATAAAATTCCATATTGGTAAATTCCTGCAGATGCTCCGGACTGGTGCCTTCGTTCCTGTAAACTCTGCCTATTTCAAAAGTTTTGGGAAGACCGGCGGCCATTAGCCTTTTTTGCCACAACTCACCCACCGAAATTCTCAAATACATATCCAAATCAAAATCATGATGGTGGGTCTGGAAAGGTCGGGCTTCGGCGCCGCCGGTAGTCATTTCCAAAGTCGGTGTTTCCACTTCTAAAAATCCTTTTTGCTTAAAAAAGCTCCTGACTACATCCCAAAATTTTGATTTTTTGATTATCAAATTCCGCAATTCTTTGTCCATTAAAAAATCCAAATAACGCCTGCGGTAGCGCTCTTCCACATCTTGCAGGCCATGCCATTTTTCGGGCAGAGGTCTCAAACTTTTGGCAAGCATTTTCCAAGCGGAAACTTGAAGCGTTTTCTCTTCTCTTTTGGTGGTAAAAAGAGTACCAGTAGCTTGAATGAAGTCGCCAATATCTGTTGTTTCTATAAATAAATCAAAATCTTTTTCATCAATTCCTTCTCCATTTTTAAGCAGTATTTGAAATTTTCCGGTGCCGTCAAAAATATCAGCAAAACCAATGGCTCCTTGCAGACGCAAAGCCATTACTCTGCCGGCAATGGTTATGGGTTTATTTTCTTTTTGGAGATTCTCAAATTCTTTTATTAATTCACCAATCTCAAAATCTCTCTCTGTTTTTGCAGGATAAGGATCAATACCAACTTCTCGCAGTTTTTCTAATTTTTTCAATCTAGCAACACGGATTTCTTCTAAAGAAGCCATGCTCCTATTTTATCTCAATTATTTTATAAGTGATAGGGCCAGAAGGTGCATTGTAGGAAAAAGATTGCCCTTTTTTCCTATCCATTATAGCTTCGCCAAACGGAGAATGCACCGAAATTTTGCCTGAAGAAAGATCGGATTCCTCGCCTCCGACTATGGTATAGATTTTTTCATTTTTATCTTCATTTTTTACTACTGTCACCACCGACCCGACAGCCACCGTTTCAGTGCCATGCGAAGATACGATGACCGCATTTTTTAGAATATCCTCCAGTTTTTGAATTCTGTCTTCCACTATCCCCTGCATATCGCGAGCTTCGTGATATTCGGCATTCTCCGAAAGATCGCCTAATGATTTGGCGTATTCCAATTGTTCGGCTACTTCTCTGCGCTTAGTTTTTCTTAAATATTCCAGCTCCTCTGAAAGCGATTTATGCTTTTCCTTTGTTAAATATTCTTTTTCTTCCATGTTTTGAAATTAAAATAATGGAACCAGTATTATAGGCGGTCCTCATTAAAAGTCAAATTATCAGGTGGAAAGCCAAAATATGCTATTATTCGGAAATGGCAAAGAAAAAAATAAGAGTGGGCATATTATTTGGCGGCAAATCAGCAGAACATGAGGTTTCTTTACAATCTGCCAAAAATGTTATAGAAACAATTGATAAGAATAAATATGAGCCGATACTTATTGGTGTGGACAAAAAAGGAAAATGGCTTTTGGCTGATAATTCAAAATTTCTTCTTAATAGTGGTAATCCAGAACTCATAAAATTAAACAAAGAAACAAGTCAAAGCGTTGCCCTTATCCCGCAAAGTGATGGAAGAATTTCAAATCTTGACACTTACCAGTCAAACAAATTTATAGATGTTATTTTTCCAATATTACATGGACCGTTCGGAGAGGATGGGACTGTACAGGGCTTATTAAAGTTAGCAAATATTCCCTTTGTTGGAGCCAGTGTGCTTGGTTCTGCGATTGGTATGGATAAAGATGTGATGAAACGTTTACTCAGGGATTCGGGTATACCGATAGGAAAGTTTTTGGCAATTAAAAAAAATAACATGCCGACCTACAAAGAAGTAATAAAAAAATTGGGGTTACCATTTTTCATTAAACCAGCAAATTTAGGTTCATCTGTTGGGATAAATAAAGTAAATAAAGAAAAAGATTTTAAAAAAGCAGTTAAAGAAGCATTTAAATATGATTTAAAAATTCTTTTTGAAGAATATATTGAGGGACGCGAAATTGAGTGTTCAGTTTTGGGAAATGATAATCCAATAGCTTCTGTTCCTGGTGAAATTATAACAAAACACGAATTTTATTCTTATGAAGCAAAATATATAGACGAGCATGGTGCCATACTTGAAATCCCAGCAAAATTATCAAAAGATTTGGTTAAAAAAATTCAAGAAGTAGCCATCAAAACTTTCAAAACATTATCTTGCGAGGGATTAGGCCGTGTTGATTTATTTCTCAAGAAAAATGATGACGTTATTGTAAATGAAATCAATACTATTCCAGGATTCACATCAATTAGTATGTATCCAAAATTATGGGAAGCCAGTGGTATTTCTTACACCAAACTAATAGACAAACTAATCCAGCTTGCCCTAGAAAGATTCAAAAAAGAACAAAAACTAAAAACCTCTTATATCAAAGGTGCCCTTTGAGTTTTGGAACTTGTGGTATAATTTAGATATGAGAAATCGAGATTATAAAAATTTTACTAAAGACCATATATATCATCTTTATAATAGAGGAAACAATAAAGAAATTATATTTCGTGATGAACAAGACTACAGAGCCTTTCTTTTTAGGCTTGGTTTGGCACTTGGAATTAAAAAAGAAGATTTGAATAAATGTGAAATTACCAAATCTTCAAAATCAAAAATAAGAATTATTGGATTGAAACCGAATTATTTCAAACTACACGCATTTTGTCTGATGCCAAATCATTTACATCTTTTAATAGAACAATGTGGTGATAAATCAATATCTTCTTTGTTATTAAAAGTATTTACTAGTTTTTCTAGATATATAAATTCAAAACATAAAAGAGTTGGTCATGTTTTTCAAGATCAATTCAAATCAGTTAGAATAGAGACCAATCCGCAATTAATGCTTATTTCTTCATATATACACATGAATCCAGTTAAAGACGCTTTGGTTAATAAACCAGAAAATTATAAATGGAGCAGTTATGCAGATTTTGCTACAAATAGAGATAATTCAATAATTTATACAAAATTTTTAACTGAAATATTTGGTGGCACAAAAAATTTTATAAATGAGAACACGAACTTGTACAAAAAGATAGTATCAAAGGTGCCCTTTGGGTTTTTAGATATGTGGTGTAATTAGACCTTGTTCTTTTTTGAGTTTCATCCAATATTTGTCTTGACGGACGAGTTTTGAAAAGTCGGTTTTGTTTTTGAGCAAAGGTTTCAAGGATTCTTCAGTAAAAACTCCATTTTGAGATCCTTTGGCCAAAATGACAGCCTCTTCTTTTATTTTATCTTTCACAAATAGACCGGCATCCATAGCATTTTTGGCCCGATAAACTTTACAACCACGATCTTCAGCTTCTTTAGCTAAAAATAAATTAGCATCTTTGCCTACGGTTATCACCCGATCCAAGAGCTTGGCGTCGCAATATTTGCCCACTTTTCGATGTTCTTCTTCTGAAACTCCGCCCAGTTCGTTCATCATGCCCAATATAGCTATTCTTTGCGGAGATTCAAAAGCATACAGAGCGTCTAGAGCCATTTTAACCGCATCAGGACTGGCGTTGTAGGTATCGTCTATGATGGCGCTGTTTTTAATTCCTTTCAATTTTTGCATTCTGCCAGAAAAACTTTTTATTTCGCTCACGGCTCTTTTTATTTTCTCGTTCGGTATTTTAAATTTCTCGGCAAGAATAATGGCGATGCTTATAGAATAAAGTTGTACCGAGGAAATCACTTCGTATTTATAATCAGCGTCAAAATTTTTGCCATAAAATACCACATTACTATGATTAAAATCTTCCGGCAAAACTTTACATAAATCTCTGTTAGCATAAATTAAATCGCTAAAAAATCTGACTGACCACTCTTCTTCAGCCACATTCTGCAAATTTTTAAAAAATTCCATATGCTCTGGGGCTATAGCTGTAATTACAGCAATATCCAGGTGCAGATATTTCCTAAACTCCGCAATCTGGCCGGGCGCATCCGTGCCAAGTTCTACCACCACAACATCAAAAGGAAATTTTCTCCAAATCTGCCACTCATTTTTAATAATTATTACAAGCCACTGCCAGACATTCCAAAGTTGTGGCATTTTTTGGCCAAAAAATATGAGTGGCGCGCTTATTATTTCATTATAATTTCCTTCCTGATATCTCACTCTTTTTTCCGACGCCAAAACTTTAGCAATAGCGAGCTTGGTGCTGGTTTTACCGATGCTTCCAACCACACCAATTATTTTAAAATTATTTCTCTTTCGCAATCGCCTTACCTGCCAGCCCAGCACTTTAACCAAAATTTTTTTTAGAATTGATTTCACCTGTTTATTTTACTCTAAATCACCCATTCAAAATACTTGACAAATTTTGTTGGTTTGGTATAATAGTTCGTTTGGAATCGGGTCGACAAGTACTTGGTTTCTGGTCGAGGAATTAACGAGAAGCCAAATGGCAGCAACAAATGCTGCCGTGACCTTTTTGGCAGTTTTGATGGTTATCGTTGCCACTGCCATGAAAAAATAGATCCGCCCGGGCAGAAATCCTGCCACGAGGCGGGTTTTCTGTTATTTAATAACGACCCCACCCCATCCCGCTAAAGCGGGATTGCCCCTCACCTTGCGAAGGTGAGGGGAGAAAATATATACAAGAATTATCACTATATTAACGATAGTTCCCCTCTCCTAAGGCTAGGAGAGGGGTAAGGGGTGAGGTCTTTCCTATTCATTGTTTAAATACTCCGGTGTATTAATCGCCATCCAATCCAAAAGCTGACGCATCACATAAGTGGCGCCGGTTAAGTTGGCGGCTGGGCCTTTCTCCATCACCACCGCAAAAGCGTATTTTGGTTTTTCGTAGGGGAAAAAGCCGATTACCCAGGAATTAACAAATTGCTTGCGCGAACCAAGTTCAGCCGTGCCGGTTTTACCGGCCACTGCGACCGCTTCAATATTTAATCCGGCAGCAGTTCCGCCTTCAGCCACGCTTTGCCGCATACCTTCTTTTACCACCTGGAAATTTTCCGTCTGGCCTTTCATTTTTACACCCGAAGCAATAGTGCTAGTAGCTGTAAATAAAATTGAAGGGGTCAATAAATTGCCTCCATTTGCCAAAGCGGCTGTTGCTACTATCGCCTGAATGGGAGTAATCTGCATGCCATATTGGCCAATAGCTGTATTATAAGTGTCACCTATTCTCCAAATCTCGCCGGCAAAATTTTTTTCTTTCCATTTTGGGTTTGGAATTACGCCCATAGCCTCTTTTTGCTGGTCAAATCCGGTTTTTTTGCTAAAACCAAAATTTTCCAGATATTTTTTTATTCTCTCAATACCCAAGCCTTTTTGGTTTTCAAAACCGCCGCCGATTTCATAAAAATAAACATCAGAAGAAACAGCGATGGCT
This sequence comes from Patescibacteria group bacterium, assembly GCA_038056395.1. Taxonomy (GTDB): domain Bacteria; phylum Patescibacteriota; class Minisyncoccia; order Phycocordibacterales; family WO2-35-19; genus WO2-35-19. Next base: position 15,734 of record JBBUFS010000009.1, read on the forward strand.
TTTCTCATATTAACCGCTCCGTGAGCTTTCCAATCTTTAAAAATAGACGGTTTGTCGGGGTCATAGGGATTAGGTACTTCAATTTTGCCGGTGCTTATTATCTCTTTTTCCGGAGAAATAATTTTTTCTTCCAAAGCGGCAAAAGCCAAAAATGGTTTGACGATTGAACCCGGAGCATAAAGTCCCGAGATAACTCTGTTTAGAAAAGGGTTGCTTGCATCTTTATAATAATTCTCTATTTTTTCTGCATCTTTTCCTTCGGTCATCAAGGCTGAGTCATATCCCGGGAAACTGGCCATGACCAGCATCTCCCCGGAGTTAACATCCATAATTACTCCGGCGCCGCCTCGAAAACCTGCCGAAGAGGCCAGGCTTGAAATTATTTTATAAAGTTCACCTTGCAATCTCGCATCAATTGAGAGAATAGCGTCTTCTCCATTTTTTGATGACTGAACAACATTTTGAGAAACTACATTTCCATCTACGGAAGTTTCTATCAGTTCCAGACCATTTCTGCCGGAAAGTATTTCATTTAAATAAAGCTCTGCCCCGTCTTTCGGCAAGAATTCTTCTTCATAATAAAAACCTGATTTATCTTTGGCCGGATATTTTATAAACCCCAGTAAATTGGAAAACCCCGGCACCGATGTATATTTGCGCAACGGAAAATCCGATTCATTATCTGATTTTTGATTCCAAGCCAGTTGTTTTCCGTCTCTGCTATATATGGCGCCTCTGGGAGCCACCAATAAAATCTGCTTCAATTTATTATTCTCGCTTCTGTCTTTATAAAAAGAGCCGTGGACAATTTGCAGAGAAGCAAATTTTATTAAAAAAATAACAGCCACCAAAAAGCACCCCAAACCTAAAAAAGAAAAAATTTTCGGGGAAATCGGTTTTTCCAGCCGGCCCTCAAATTGATAGACATCAAACTCCGGCAGATTCTTTGAATCCATAAAAATCTCATCCGGAGCGATATCTTTGTAACTTCTCTTCATATTTATATAACTTTACGCCAATGAATCCGGCTATTTAAAAATAAAGCCAAAATAATGAGCAATAAGGAAAATACGATCAATAAATGTCTAGCTAAAAATCCGTCTCCAAAATAATAAACCATATCAAGTAAAAAACCGGCTAAAATTATCTCATATGGCAATTTGGCCAAATAAACAAAAAACAGCGCCATTGGTATAAAAAGCCACCAGCTAAAAATAACTGGAAAAATTATGATTGCCAAAAAATATAAAGTTCTATACATTAAAAAATTATTCGCTGGTAAGAGGTTCTATAAATACAATGCTAATTTTGGAGACGTCAACCGGTAGGGACATAAAAATATTTTTGAAACCAGAGGACTGATCTTCTTCTACCACCCCCACAATGGCCGCCAGATAAGTAAAAGAATCGGCCACCATTATTTTGTCTCCTGCGATGATATCAAAATCAATGGCAACTTTGGTTTCTAAACGTCCGCCGCCACCGCCATTTATTTCAAGCGGTTCGTTGGTTCTAGCCACATATCCATAAGAAACCGCATTGGCAAAAGAGTTGAGAGCAACCATGGCTCTGTTTTTGGACATTTTTGCAATCTTACCAATCAAAATTCTCTCGCCAGCCAGCACTAAATCTCCATTGTTTAAGCCATCTTTAAAACCTTTGTCTAAAAATAAAGAATCTGGTGGTATTTGGGGGGATTTGGCTATAATAGAAGCAGCTATAAAATTGCCTTCCGGTCTTATTTCAAGCTCCCGGCGTAATTTTTGATTTTCGTACTTTATAGATTCATAATCAATTATATCAAGACGGCTATTTTCTACTTCAGCTAAAAGCTTTTTGTTTTCTTCTATCAGTTTATTCTTATCAGCAAAAATTTTAGGAATTTGGCTCATTCTTTCATAAAAAAAGTTTCCGGTTTTAAAGAAAGGAGAAAAAATTTCTGATGCCAAAGAACGCGCTGGACCAAAAATATTAAATATCAAAACAAACACTAAAATTATTAAAAATATGATAAATATCTTAAAAAAATTTCTGCCAAATAAATTTTGTTTAGTGTGTTTTATTTGAAATATCATTTTCATCAGCGATTAAAATGTCCCTGAATTTATCAAGTTTTTCAAGGATAATACCAGTTCCCCGAACCACACAAGTTAAAGGGTCATCGGCAACATAAACCGGTATTTTTACTTCTTCTTTTAAAATTTCCGCAAATCCTTTTATCAGCGCCCCGCCACCCGCCAGATAAATGCCGCGATGCATTATATCGGAAAGTATTTCTGGCGGAGTGACCTCCAGCACCTCTTTGACCGCTTCAACCAATCTTTCAACCGAATGCGAAACCGCGTCTCTTATATCAGCATCAGTAACCACCACTTCTCTGGGCAAACCGGTAATTAAATCCCGGCCTCGAGCTTGTGTTTCAAAAGGACTTTCTGCCGGCAAAAGGGAGATGATGGATATTTTTATGCTTTCCGCTGTTTTTTCACCGATAATTATTTTAAATTCGCTTCTTATATAGGCAGCGATGTCGCTATTTAATTTATCTCCCGCCACTCGAATATTTTTGGCGCTCACTACTCCGCCTAAAGATATAACTGCAATATCGGCAGTGCCGCCTCCCATATCAATAACCATGTTGCCCAATGGTTCATTTACGGGCAGATGCATGCCGATGGCAGCCGCCATTGGTTCTTCCACAATATGAACTTCACCGGCTCCAGCATTTTTGGTGGCATCTCGAACCGCCCTGGTTTCCACATTGGTTATGCCGGAAGGCACTCCAACCACCACTCTCGGCCCAAAAAATTTTTTTGAAACCGCTTGGGCTTTGTTTAAAAGATATTGAATCATTTCCTCCGTCACCTCAAAATCTGATATCACTCCGTCCACAATTGGCCGCACTGCTATAATATGCGGCGGCGTTCGGCCGAGCATATTTTTAGCCTCAGTGCCAACGGCAACCACTTGGCCGGTTTTTTGATTGACGGCAACTACCGAGGGCTCGTTTAAAATAATACCTTTGCCACGAACATAAACCAGCATATTGGCCGTGCCCAAATCAATGCCTATATCATTACGCAAAACCCGCATCCATTGTTCCAATTTCTCTTTGAACATACGGATAATCTATCACAAATTTCTGCGTTCGTCTTGTTTAAATTTTTATTTTATCAAGCCCGAAATTTCGTTTTCAGAAACCATTTTCACTTCTCCTGTTTTCCTGTTTTTGAGTTCCAGTTTTCCGGAAGCTATATTTTTTTCACTGACAATAATTTGATATGGCATACCCAAAAGGTCAGCGTCGGCAAATTTTTCCCCAGCTCTTAAATCTCTATCATCATACAAAACATTTTCCTCACCCAATTTTTTATAAATTTTTTCAGCCATTTCTCTCACCTCTTTTTTATCCGAAAGTATTTCCACAATATGAAATTTAAAGGGGGCAACACTTTCTGGCCAAATAATTCCTTTATCATCAGAAAATAACTCAACAATAGTTCCCATGAGACGCCCCAAACCAATACCATAACAACCCATGAAAACTATTTTATCTTCTCCTTTTTCATTTTTATATTTCAGATCAAACGGCTCTGAAAATTTGGTACCCAGAGTAAAAATGTTACCAACTTCAATCGCTTTCTTTTCGACAAGCTTTTCTTTTTGAAGACCTAGGTTTTCTATAACTTCATCATTGTAAACTTCTTTATTAATGGCTATTTTATTTTTTTCATCAACATAGATCGTGTCTTCACCGGCATCAGTTACAGTCTGAAATTCGTGGGAAAATTTTGAGAAAGTGCCACCTGATGAGAAAGTTATATAAGTCAAAGCCCCTATTCCAACTTTCTGGAAGATGCTTTGGTAAGCAACTTTCGACTTTTCATAAAAAACATTATGCTCCGTTTCATTCTTAGAAAATGAGTATAGGGCTTTCCAGTAAAATTCTCTCCCTCTTATAATTCCAGATTTGCTTCTCGCTTCATTTCTGAATATTTCTTTGAAATCGTAAGGATATAACGGCAAATCCTTATAAGAATTTAAATGTTGCTTTAAAATATTTGAGTAAGCTTCTTCGTTGGTGAATGATAGGCCTATTTCTCCGCCGCTTTTCAGTTTTGTTTTAAACCAATTATCTACCACGCTGTCATCCCATCTGTTTGATTTTTCCCATATTTCCTTATTTTGAAGTATGGAGGTTTTCATTTCTATGCCTCCGATAGCGTTCATTTCTT
>JBBUFS010000010.1:0-6212 GCA_038056395.1 Patescibacteria group bacterium
CCTTACAGGCTAACACGAAATATCAAAATTAGACTGCTCTAAAGGGCTTTAACTCAAAAATGCAGTAGAGATTGCCGATGTGATGGGGAATGTGGAAATTACTAGCGGTTTCGAAGGTAAGGAGATTCAGCACTTGCTGATGATTCTTACCTTCTTTTTTTACAAATTTTTTCTTTTGGATTATTCAGAATTTACACAATTGTGTACAAACCTTGTTTGTTTTTCTTGAAGTATTTCGGATTTTGAAGGTTGACCATGACAGTATTGGCTTTAACATAACGCTCTTTCATCACTTTTTCCAAAACTTGCTCTTTGGAAAGCGGACCGTTCTTTTTGAGAATTTCGGATATGACATCCCGTACCACGCCAGTAGAATAACCCCACTCTTTCAAGGCATAAAGACCGCGGCCAACCAAAACGAAGCGCGAGTCTTTGATGAGTTCATTGTGAGTAGTGGCAACATGAGCTTTCTTTTTGAAAACCTCGCCGATAAGTTTAGCCACTTCGCGAAAATGGATAGGCGAACCGTGTTTGCGAAGAATAAGATAGGCGTAATCGCGCACTCCCTTGGTTTTTATATTGGAAGATTTTGATTTGCCCCATTCGCCCAGAGGATTTTTGGCGATATTTTTGGAGATGGAAAGCCAACGGGTCAATATTTCATCTTGCTTATAATCGTCAGAAATGTCCTTCAAATGGCCCAAGAAAGAAGAAACAATCTCAGATTCAGGAATGATTTCATCATCACCCAAACCGGCGTAAAGTTTGCGCAAAGCCTCATGAATTTTTTCAGCCAACTCTTTATCCACATGCCAGCGATGCTTAAATTCAATATCTTCCTTTATTTTATTAAAATCATCCCCAACCACCAAAAGGAAATGGATGTATTTTTTGGTTATAATATCCTTGGCTAAATTATTTAACAAATCATCCTCAGATATTACCCCACCCATTTTTCTGATAGTATCTTTAAGTTCATCAAAAACCGCTTTCTCTTTTTCATAAGTATCAGCTTTGCGGATATGATTTATAGCATAATTTTCTATCTGCCTGACCCGCTCCCGGGTAATGCCATATTTTTTACCGATGGATTCAAGGGTCATATCCTGGCCGCTTTGGTTGAGTCCGAATCGGCCCACAATGACATCTTGAGCCCTGTCTGGCAGACAACTCAGAAGTTTCTTGACAACCTGTTTTGGATTAAACGAAAGGGCAAACATTTTTGAAATTTCTTTTTTCATATTTTTGCTAAATTAATTATACCACACTATAATATCACGGGCAGGTTTTTTGTCAAACTACAAAATTGACTATTTTGTTGAGAACGAAAATGATCTTTTTAATTTTTTTATCAACGAGCCATTTTTGGACATCGGGCAGAGCCAGCGCTTTTTCTTTGGCCCCTTTTTCCGATATTCCAACTTCCGCTTCAAATTGAGCGCGAACTTTGCCATTTATTTGAACAACAACAGTGATTTTTTCTTCTTTTATCTTTGTCTCATCGAGCTTTGGCCATTTTTCCAAATGAATCGAAGATTCATTTGCCCCGCGTAGCTTTAGCGAAGTGGGGCTATTCCATATCTCTTCTGTCATATGAGGAGCAAAAGGCGCCAGCAATTTGAGAAATGTGTCAAAGGTGCCCTTTGACACTTGGTTGGTGTGTTCTAATTCATTGAGGAAAATCATCATGGCCGAAATAGCAGTATTGAATTTATAATTTTCAATGTCTTCTGTCACTTTTTTTATGGTTTTATGTAGCTGGTTTTCTAATTTCTTGTCCCCCGAAGCTTCAGCGGAGTGGGATTCAATTTTCAATCCTATCTTCCACACCCTCTCCAAAAATCTTCTTATACCAACCACTCCCCCCAAATCCCACGGATACTGTCCCGTTTCGTTATATGGTCCTATGAAAGCCAAATACATTTTGACTGTATCTGATCCCACTTTTTCAACCAATTCGTCCGGATCAACCACGTTTCCCTTACTCTTGCTCATTTTTTGTCCGTCCGGTCCCAAAATTAATCCCCTATTCATTCTTTCAACAAAAGGTTCGGCTTCATTGACTAATCCCAAATCAAAAAGAGCTTTGTGAAAAAATCTGGCGTACAAAACATGTCTAGCCGTGTGTTCGTCTCCTCCCGAATATCTTTTAACAGGCATCCAATTTTTTAATTTTTCTTTATTTGCAAATTCTTTATCATTTTTGGGATCAGTATAACGATTAAAATACCAGGACGAGTCAACAAAAGTATCCATAGTATCAAATTCAGGTTTCCATCCATTGCCAAATATTTTTTCTGTTCTTTCTTTTAATTCTTTTGAGGTGACAAGAGGAGACTCTCCCTTTGGTTCAAAATCTTTGACATCTTCCGGCAAAAGCCACGGCAAATTTTTCCCCGGCACTTTATGTGGTTTCCCTTGTGGGTCATAAACTACTGGTATTGGGCATCCCCAATATCTTTGTCTGCTCAAGAGCCAATCTCTCAATTTATATTTAGTTACTTTATCACCAAATTTTTTGGTTATTTTTGTTATAGCTTCTGCCGTTGTTAAACCATTAAATTCTCCGGAGCTCACCAAAATACCTTCCCTCCTACATCCCAATACCATTTCTCCATCTCCTGTGTAACAGTAGTTTCCCATTGCTCTTTGCCAAACGATTTGCATGTCTGCGTGAGTGATAAATTTTTCGAACTCATCTGGCCCAAGCCACTTTAAATCTTGCAAAATTTTTTCTTCTTCTACCACCCCCGCTCTTTCCCCGTCTTTTAATCTAAACAAAACGGGTTCAAAATGGGCTAGGCGGTTTTGGTTTTTGACTCTTTGTAAAAATCTTGCATTGATAATGCCCGGCAAAGTTTTTACAAATTCAACGTTTTTGTAACCGGTCTCTTCCGTTATTTCCCTGAGTCCCGCGGTTTTTGCATCCTCTCCTTCTTCTATGCCTCCGATTACGAATCCCTGCCAACCTGTCTTTTTCCATATTGCTCCCAAATATTTATCTTCCGACCAATGTTTGATGACGGCAACAACAGATCTCCTTTCGATTACGGGTTTATCTTTTTCAAACGCGTCCTCCCCTATCTCTTTTGTTATCAAAGGTTGTATAACCTCTTTTACAGGCAACCCATATTTTTTGGCAAATTCAAAATCGCGGTTGTCGTGGGCGGGCACAGCCATTACCGCGCCGGTGCCATAATTGCCCAGCACATAGTCGGCTACGAAAACCGGTACTTCTTCCCCGTTTGCTGGATTCACTACTTTTATTCCTTTTATTTCAACTCCGGTTTTTACTTGCCCTGAGCCTGTCGAAGGGTCTTTTTTCCAAGTAGTCCTTTCTATCTCGGTTTTGCTTTTTGTTTCGTTTATATAATTTTGGACTTCGTCCCAATTTTTTATAATCTTTTCTTCTTTCCATTTTTCCATCTTTTCATACTCTGGTGCTACAACCAAATAAGTAACCCCAAAAAGCGTATCCGCTCTTGTCGTGAATACTTCTATTGTTTCGGATTTCGAATTTCGGATTTCGAATTTGAGCGAAGTTCCCTCGCTTTTCCCTATCCAATTTTTCTGCGCAGTCTTTATTTCCTCCGGCCATTTTAAATTATCTAAATCGGAGAGCAATCTCTCGGCATAATCAGTGATTTTGAAAAACCACTGCTCCAAATCTTTTTGCGTCACTTCTGTCCCACATCTTTCGCATTTGCCACCCACCGCTTGTTCGTTGGCAAGCACTGTATTGCAAGATGGACACCAATTAACGCCGGCTTTCTTTTTGTAAGCCAAACCTTTTTCATATAATTTCAAAAAAAGCCACTGCGTCCATTTATAATATTCCGGATCTGAAGTAATCACTTTGCGCGACCAGTCAAAAGAATTGCCCATGCTCTGCAACTGCTTTTCCATAAAAGCGATATTGTCATAAGTCCATTTTTTTGGGTCCACTTTATTTTTAATGGCGGCGTTTTCAGCCGGCAATCCGAAGGCGTCAAAACCGATCGGAAACATTACATTATATCCTTGCATCCTTTTAGTCCGCGCAAAAATATCAGGCACGGCAAAAGCATACCAGTGCCCAATATGCAGATTTCCCGACGGATATGGAAATTCTACCAGTGTGTAGAAATTCTTTTTACCTTTCACTTCATCAAGAGTTTCGTAAAGTTTTTGTTCCTTCCATTTTTCTTGCCATTTCTTTTCAATCTCTTGGTGGTTGTATTTTTCATGCATAACTAAAATATATAACAAAAAGCTGTTCTATGCCAATTTGTATATTTTTTTTATCCTCTCACCTGCGTCGGATAGGCAATCGGATCAATGACTTTTTCAAAACAATGGCGACCCACAGAGTGACTCCAGTTGTCATTCTGCATCATACCTCCTTTCGGATATTCAAGCCGTATGGCGTAATTTTGATCTGTCGCGCTTTCTCTATTGAATTCGGCGCAGAGCTCAAAAGTCATCGCTCCGGTCTTTTTGTATTCGTAAGGTTTGTCGGTTTGAGAATCGGCTATCATATTCGGCCAACTCTCCGGAATTTCGCCGTTCATTTGCCAGTAGCTTATAACTTGCCACTGCAGATTCTGAAGATCGGTGATTTTTTGGTTATCCTGTCTGATAAGCCTTTGATTTTGAGGCGAACCGAGAATGCCAAATCCTAAGATTATGGAAATTATGATAATAACACCTGCTCCGATCGCCCACATTTTTCTTTTGCCTGGAGAAACTCTGTCGCGGATGTCTTGCAGATAAAAACCAAAAACACCGCCGGTTACCAAAATCACAACCAATGCTTTAAGAAGAAAAGCGGCAGTCAAATCTTGGCCGTCCAAAAACTTGTAAAGGACCATTACCAAATCTCCAACCAAAATAATGCCAGCCACGAAGAGAGTGATATAGGTCAGCCATTTTCTGATATTCAACTCCTTTTTGGCCTGGTTTTCGGTGTAAATTTTTTGCACAAAGTAAGAAAGCAAAATGAAAAGAGGAAAAACAACAATAAGAGTAGCCACTGGCATGCTGATTTCCGAGCCGCCTCCCCAAACGTAAACATTTTGGGCCACTTCTGGAAAAGCTTTATTGATAACCCGAAAGAGCAAATTCAAAAAGCTGATAGCTACCGCGTACAAGGCCACAATCGCTCCCAGATGCAAAAAGAAGTCTTTTGCCGATGTTTTATTTTCCATATTTTTATATTACTTTTATATCTTAAATTCTATCACATCTCCGTCTTTGACGATATATTCTTTGCCTTCGGTGCGGAGAAGGCCTTTCTCGCGGGCGGCGGCGTAAGAGCCGGCCGCCAAAAGCTCATTCCATTCTATCACTTCAGCCCGAATGAATTTATCGCGGAAGTCGGTGTGAATGGCAGCGCCGGCCTCCGGGGCGGTTGAATTTCTCTTTATGGTCCATCCCCTGGTCTCGTCTTCCCCAGTTGTAAAATATGTAATTAAATCCAGAGTCTCATAAGCTTTTTTTATTAGACTATCAAGCCCTTTTTCAAAAATAGGGTCAATAGATACGAAATTATTCCCTACGATACTATTTTTGCCTGACAATAATTCTTTTGCTTGTGGAACCTGATCTACAGCTTCGGAAGTATTCAATATATAAAGAATGGGCTTCATAGTTAAAAATTGCATATTTCGGACGAATGGTTTTTCCTTTTCATCCAGCTCATTAAAAATTTCAGAGGAGAATTTTCCTTCTTCCAAAACTTTTTTTATTTTTTCCAAACCGGCCTTTTCAGTCAGCGCTTCTTTTTTCCCTGACTTTGCATCTTTTTCAAGGCTGCCAAGCCGTTTAGTCACTGTCTCCAAGTCTTTCAAAACCAGTTCCAGATTTATTGTTTCAATATCTCGCAGAGGATTAACCTCCGCCTCGACATGCAGAATTTCCGGATCGTCAAAAACGCGCACCACTTCGGAGATAGCGTCGCATTCTCTTATATATTGAAGAAACTCATTTCCCTTACCCTCCCCTTTTGAAGCGCCGCGTACCAACCCTGCAATGTCCACAAATTCCACAACTGCTGGAATTTTTTTGCGCGATTTTGAAAATTCATTTAATTTTTCAAGCCGTTCGTCCGGCACGGCAATAATCCCCACCGACGGATCAATGGTGCAAAATGGATAATTCTCCGCCGGCACCCCCTTTTTTGTTAGCGCGTTAAACAATGTGGACTTCCCCACATTCGGCAGGCCGACGATTCC
>JBBUFS010000011.1:0-56154 GCA_038056395.1 Patescibacteria group bacterium
CCTTACAGGCTAACACGAAATATCAAAATTAGACTGCTCTAAAGGGCTTTAACTCCGAATTCCGATCCGGAAAGAGTTCTGACAGTTTCAGGCTCAAATCCGCCTGAACGGAGAGGCAATAGCATTGACATTAGAGCGCCGGGCGTAAAACTTATTAATTTGATAATTTACGATACCGGCCAAGGCATAAGTTCTTGGGTTCAAGCTCCCGATTTTGAAGCTTATGGAAATTTAGTTTTTAACAACGGCTGGTGGGCGCCGGACAGAGGGCATGGACACAATATTTATACTCAAAATCAGACTGGAACTAAATTATATCGAGACAATATTTTATTGAACGCCTTTGGTTATAATATCCAAATGTATGGATCTGACCAGGCATTCCTGAACAACTTCACCTGGGAGGGCAATATGGTAGTTAATAGCGGCACATTGTTTGGAGGGGGCACCCCGGTCAACAACCTAACACTGCGGGACAACCTCTTCTACAAAGCCGGGGCGGGTTTCGGCTACTCTAATCCTAACAACGAAGGGGTGCTGCTGACGGGCAATTATTTGACCAATGGGATCTCGTTGAAGTACTTCCGCAATGTGACGGCGACCGGCAACACGATGCTACAGTTGACCCATGACGGGCAATCAAAGATTGTCTCAGCGACCATGCCCACTGGAGTCAACCTGACCGATTATCAATTCGACCAGAACAATTATTTCAAGTCGTCTTGGGGTGGTGATGACTTTTGGACGCCAGGGATATTGTATTATTTTTCCGACTGGCAGGCCCAAGGATTTGATATTAACGGCACTTATACGACTACTGTTAGTCCGGACTTTTTGCCTACCGGCATAAAAATATTTTTTAGAAAAAACCAATACGATTCCAGCAGAGCTCATATTGCAATCTATAATTGGGATCATGCCAACTCAGTTGATGTTTTGGCTGGGGATGTGTCGCAAGTATTATCTTCAGGCGACAGCTACGAACTCCGCAATGTTCAAGACTATTTTAATGACATTATCACCGGCACTTACAGCGGAGGCAATCTCTCTGTTCCCATGACAGGTCATACCGTGGCTAAACCTATTGGCTATGACCAAACATTAGGCGCTAATACTTTTCCCGAATTCGGCGCTTTCGTGCTCATCAAAACCGCTTCCGGTGGCGGCACGCCCACTCCGGCACCCGCACCAACTCCAACCCCCACCACTCCCTCGGTTCCCTCGGGAACTACGGCCCCATCAACTCCCACTCCAACAACTCCAACAACCTCAACCCCAATTACTCCTCTGCCCACTCCAGCCCTGCCGCCTCAAGTCATATTGGATACACTCAACGCTCTTCAAACTTCACTTGGGTTGGGCGTAAAGAACGCCACCCAAGAAGTCACTTCTCTGCAAACCTTCCTTTTTCTAGAGAAATATATTTCAGAAGACCAGATTTCCGGGTCTTTTGATGCCGTCACTGACAGCGCCGTTAAAAAATACCAGTGTGACAAAAATATCATTTGCAGCGGAGCTTTTTGGGGAAATGTCGGCAGAACTACTCGCGATAAAATCAATGTTGATATATTCAGGTATAGAAGCGCCGCCACCTCCGCTTCAACCACCTCTTCTCAACAAATCTCCAAAAACATTTCTCTAGGCGCTCGCGGTACTGATGTCACCATTCTCCAAACTTTTCTCATTAAACAAAATCATCTGACGGCAGACAATGTTACTGGATACTTCGGTTATGCCACCGAATCTGCTGTCCAGAAATTCCAGAAAGCCATGAACATAGTTTCCTCTGGCAGTCCAAATTCCACCGGTTATGGAGCGGTCGGAAATATTACCAGAGCTAAAATCAACACAATGCTTAATTCTTCCTCCCAAATATCCACGGCAGAAATGCAACAAAAAATAGCTGAATTACAGAAAATAATCAATGATCTTATGGAGCAGTTGAAAAAGATGGGGAGATAATGCTATAATCCAATATTATGAAAAAGGTCGGGAAAGTAACACATTATTATGACAACATTGGGGTTGCCATTGTGGAGCTGGAAGCCACTCTTAAGGTTGGCGACAAGGTGAAATTTGAAGGTCATGGCGCCGATTTTGAGCAAGAGGTGACTTCTCTCCAGGTTAATCACGAGCAGGTGGAAAAAGCTTCTGCCGGTGATGCCATCGGTTTAAAGACAGACCAGAAGGTTAAAGAGGGAACAGAAGTAAAAAAAGTTTAACCAAAAAACCCCATTTTTAAGCTGGAAAAAACTCTTATTTTGTGTGAGAATGTTTTTGTAATGGTGACTACTCCGACGTTCTGATTGCGTAGCATATCAGAAGTCGGAGCCCCGACTGAAACGTCGGGGTAGAACCGTAAAAAATGAAAGGTTACGTGTATATTTTAAAAGATGATAATGGCAAGTTTTACATTGGGAGTAGTAAAAATACCGATGAAAGATACAAAAGACATTTGTCTGGATTTGTTTTTACAACCCACAGGATGAAAAATCCGAAAATTGTTCTTGTTCAAGAATATGATTCAATCGAAGTGGCGATTAAAATTGAAAGAAAACTAAAGAAGTTAAAAAGGAAAGATTATATTGAGAAAATAGTAAAAGACGGGTATATTAAAGTGGTGTAATAAATGGTGACTATAGTGTAGCGGTAACACGACAGCTTGTGGAGCTGTTTTCGCCGGTTCGAATCCGGCTAGTCACCCAATTTGAGTGTTTTAGAACCATTTAAAACAAGCCATATAAACAAAGAATGATTTGGAACGAGAAAGTTATAAATAATTATTTGTCTCACCACACACAAACATTTTATAACAAAAAGCTTGACAGATATTTTAATAGGCATATACTACAATAGTACTATTACGAAAAAGGAACCGAACGGTGTCAGTGCCTAAGGTCCCTTTTTCTTTTTGTGTAAATACTCTATTTTTGATTTTATATTATCAAGGTAATCAAAAAATCTTACCGTTAAGTATTTATATAAAGAGGAAGCTGATTTTCTATCAGGAAAAAGTATTTTTATAAATAGATTTTTGTTTATCAGATACTCAACGAGTTTTCTGTAATCTCCGTCGCCAGATACTAAAACAATTTTATCAAAATCTTTGTTATCAATAATATTTTTCATTACCTCAAAAACAATATCCGTATCAACATTTCCTTTTTTCTCTGTTATTAAGTTTAAACTATGATATTTGAATATAATAACAAACCCAGCCTCTTGCAGATTTTTATATAAATCATTTTGTGTTTCAGATGTATAACCAAGAAAATAATACGCTTTTTCAACTTTGTATTTGTCTTTCAAATAAATCCTAAATTTTTTAAAATCAACCTTCCAGCCATTTTGAGCAGTTCCAAAATGTAAATTTTGCCCATCTATAAAAGCAAGATTGTTTTCTTCGAGTTTTTTCATTGTTTTTAAGTATATCAAAAAAATTAAAATGATATAATTATTAAATAATGATTGAAATACCTTTTCGTTTTGCATATATAACTCTCACTATTCCTTTTTTAATTATATGGCTGATTTTGTTTTTCGTCAGAAAAGATACCAGAAAAGAACAGTTGAGGATGAGTTATATTGTGGCAATAATTGGTCCAATATCGGAGCTTATATATTTCAAAGATTACTGGTTTCCACAGAGTGTCTTTCCAATTTTCATAAATAAATTTCCTTTAATGATTGAGGATATACTATTCGGCTTTGCTATTGGCGGGATAGCGGCAGTTATATATGAAGTAATTTTTAGAAAACAATTATCTAAATTTTCAGTTCATTCTAAATACACAATAAAATCAATTTATATAGTCCTCACATTTGCCCTTGTTTTGATTGGACTTATAAAATTCGGGGTGAATTCGATTTACGCCTCAGCGATAGCGTTTTTTGTAAGTGCCCTGATACTGCTAATTTTAAGGCACGATTTGTTTGTAAATGCAGTTGGGAGTGGGGTTGGAGTAATGCTTGTAATGTTTGCTTGCTACTTTTTTCTTTTCAATATCCTTGCTTCAAATACAGAAGAATTACTAAAACAAGGTTGGATTATCCGCAATTCAATACTTGATATGAGAATAGCTAACATTCCTTTGACAGAGATGGTCTGGGGCTTTACTTGGGGATTTTTGGCGGGTCCTTGGTATGAGTTTGCTAACAGAAAGAAAAATATTGAGTTAAATTAAATTGAGTATAATATCGTTAAGACAAGATTAAAACGCTCAAAATTTGCTAAAATTAAACTGCAATTTGAGCCGAAATCAGCTTTATAATGTTATTATGATCAAGACCCCAAATATGGCTTAAAATAATAATTTTTACTAAAAAACCTTGCAAGCCGTATACATACAAATGAGTATGCATGCGGTTTTTGATTATTTAATTTCAGCTAGAATTCAGCAATCCACACAAAGGGGATGCGGAGGGATTTGTTTTGGTATAATATAAAAGCGCTTAGATTTATTATTATCTAATCCAATAATTAATATGGACGGACTATCCAAAGACGAATACAAACAAATACTTACCGAAATAATAAAAAAGCAGATTATTATTCTGGGCCCCCAGATTGCCGTCCTGAAAGCCAGAAAAGTACCCGGGATTTCGGTCGAAGATGACGGGTCAATAATTGATATTTCCGGGTCGGAACAAATTATCTTGCAAAGATTGATTGACGAATATGTGGCCCTTTCGGGAGAGATTGTCAGAAATGCCGTTAATTCTATCTTTGAAAAGTATCCTTCAATAAAACATTAATTTAATCGCGCCAATATTATGAAAAAACTTTTGCTGTCCAGCCTTGTGGGAGTCCTGCCGCCAGTGGCTGCTTTTGCCCAGCAATGGGATGTGCCGCTTTCCAATGACGGTTTTGCATATGCTTCTATTTTTGCCGGCAGTTTTTCCTTGCTGCTTTCCATTGTGATAGGAATTATCGCCACTACCCTTGTTTTCAGAGCCGCCAAGAAATTGGGAGGCGGACTGTTTGGGTTGGTGCTTAATTATGTTGGCATCGGCATGTCTTTAATTGTCCTGGGAACTGTGTCAGCGGTGGCGGATTCGTGGCTGATTGGTTCTTGGTTTGATATCATCAGCATGGCCTGCTTTGCCATGGGCTATGTGTTTTTGGTTGTTGGCGCCAACAAGCTTCTTAAAGGCATAATGAACACCTAAATGAATATCGCGCTTTCTTCAAGCGCTGCCTTGTATCTATTTTTTATTCCGGCGATTTTGATATTAGTTGTTTTGGTTTTTTATTTTTATCACTTTTTCAGGAAAAAAGAGCGGGAAATTATAAAAGAAAAAGAAGAATCAACTCGCCGCCTCTATGAACTGGCTATTTTAAAAGAATTGGGGGAGCGAGTCGGCTATTCTTTGAATGTGGAGGAAATTCTCCAGATTATAACCGGTTCCCTGAGGCAATTTATAGATTATACGGCAGTAGGCTATGTGGTCATTACCCCTGAAAAAATAAAAATAAGCACCCATATTGAACGGTCAGTCGGCAGTTCATTTTTGAAAGAAATGAAAGAAAGGATGATTGCCTCTCTCTCGGCGCTGACCAACAAATCTTTTGATTCTTCAGCAGTTGAAGAGGCGGTTTCCGGAGCCATCGTTATTGATGAAATAAAGCAAAATATCGGTTCCCTGTTTAATATTCCTTTGGTGATAAGCGGCGCGGTGGTCGGTGTTTTGACGGTAGCTCACATCGATGCCGGATTGTACAAAGAAGAGGACATGACCATTTTATATAAAATTACAGGTCAAGCTTCGGAAGCAGTTTCTCGTTTGCAGGAAGTGGTCAGAATGGAAAAAGGCAAATTGAACGCCATGGTGGAGAGTATGGGAGACGGAGTTTTGATGGTTGATGCCGAATATCGGATGATTGTGGCCAATCCGGCTATCAAAAAAATTATAAAATTTAGCGGAGACAAAGATATCAATATTTTTAATTTCGTTGACGCCCTTGGAGGCAAGTTTGACATTCATGGCCGATTGGAGGAAGCCTTGGTCAATAAAAATTCTTTTGTCTCAGAGAGAATAAATATTGAAGATTCTTTTTTTGAGATAGGAGTTTATCCGGTTCTGCATTCTATGCTGAAAGGTGGCGGTCAAATGCTCGGCGCGGTGGTGGTTTTCCATGATATCACCAGAGACATAGAACTGGAGAGAGTGAGGGAAGAATTTACGGGTATGATTGTTCATGAACTCCGTTCGCCTCTTGATGGCATAAAAAAGATAATTGAACTGGTGATTTCCGGCTCTATCCCAGCCGGTTCGGATAAATTTAAAGAATATCTGAATATGGCTCACCAGGGTTCGTCCTCTATGCTTGAATTAATAAATGATATTTTAGATCTTTCCAAGCTTCAGGCCGGCAAGTTTGAAGTTAATAAAGAGAAAGCCAGCATTAGAGAAGTGGTGGAAAACAGAATTATGTTCTATAAAATTTCTGCAGACAGCAAAAAGCTTTCTCTGCGAGCTGCCTTTAGCGGCAATTTGCCGCCCTCTTGCGAATTTGACCCGCAAGCCGTCAAGCAGATTTTGAATAATTTTATTTCGAACTCTATGAAATTCACTTCTCAGGGCGGGGAAATACTAGTCTCTGTCTTTGTTTATGAACCTGGCCGCTCATTGCCGGAAGATATAGATAAATCAAGATTTTCCGTATATCCGGAAGCGATTGATATTAAAATTAAAGTTCCGTCTTTATGCGTGGCGGTTTCTGATACAGGCATAGGCATACCGGAAGATAATATTAAGGATTTGTTCCATACTTTCAAACAAGCTAAATTAAGTCCGATTGACAAAGAAAGCAAGGGCACCGGACTCGGTTTGGTCATTGCCAAAGGCATTGCCGAAGCCCACGGCGGCACTATTGGGGTGGTTTCCAAAGAGAGCCTAGGCACCAGTTTCTTCTTTACTATTCCTATCAATTAGTGATAATATAGATACATTATAAAATAAAAAATAACAACAAATCCATGAAGAAAATTTTAGTGATAGACGATGACCAGTTTTTTTCAAAGACTTTAGAAGCTGCTTTGCCGGCCGGCAAATATGTTCTTATCAGCGCCGAAGATGGAGAAGTGGGTTTAGAAAAGCTTAAATCCGAGAAACCGGATCTGGTCATTCTGGATTTGATGATGCCAAAACTGGACGGCACCGCTTTTCTAAAAAAACTCCAGGAATCAAAAGATTTACCCAAGGTGCCGATTTTGGTTTCCTCCAATCTTTCCAGCGTCAAAAAAATCAGCGATGTCATGGCCATGGGCGCTGTCGGCTATGTCATCAAATCTGACGAAAGTCTGCAATCTATCGTTCAGGATATTGAACGGGTGCTTGGCGAGGAAGGCAATAAAGAGTCGTGATTTGAATTAAAATATTTTTGAAATAATGTCGCCGAAATAGACGGTTAGAATGTTGCTTGGAATAAGGCCAAGCATGGTGCCGATTATATAATCTTCCGTTTTTATTTTGGAAACGCCCATTAAAATATTCAAAACATTGAATGGCATGATGGGAGTGGCTCTTAAAATTATGAGGTCCCAAACAGCTCCTTCTTCCAGCCTCTTGTTATATCGGCTTAGATGCTCCAGGTATTTATGCTCCAAAATTCTATCCACTTTATCTTTGCCTAATTTTCTTGATATGGTAAAAACAATAATGGAGCTTAAAAAGCCGCCAATGATGGTGTAAGCCAGGCCGTATTTGAAACCGAATAAAATTCCGGCGATGGCCATAAAGGGGGTGGAGGGAATAAAGATGGTGCCAAAGGTATAAAGCATTATAAAAATAAGAGGCGCCCAGATGCCAAAGTCTTTCAAATATTGCCTGATAGTCTCCACATCAATACCATCTCCCAATATCTGGTATAAAAAAAGCGAACTGATAATTAAAATCAGAAACGCGACCAAGGTTATTTTTTGCAATTTTTGCCATTTCATATCAATATAATACCATGATTTTATATGGCGCTCCGGTCAGGGAGAAAATAAAACAAGAACTTATAGAGAGAGTAAGAAGACTTAAAAAAAAGCCGGTTTTGGCTATTGTGCAAGTTGGCGATAGGGAAGATTCAAATGTTTATATAAAACAGAAGCAAAAATTTGGAGGGGAGATAGAAATAGAAATTTTGTTAAATAAATTTGAAAAGAACATTTCTGAAAAAGATCTGATTCTAGAAATAAAAAAATTAAATAAGGATAAAAAAGTGGGCGGAATTATTGTCCAATTGCCATTGCCAAAGAATTTTGACACAGAAAAAATAATAAATTCAGTTTCAGTAAAAAAGGATGCAGATGGGTTAGTGTCAAGGGCAACCCTTGAAGATTGCCCTAAAAGGGTTGCCCTTGACACTATTCCTGCGACAGCGCGCGGAGTGATGGCCCTGCTTGATTATTATGAAATTGAAATAAAAGGCAAAAAAGCGGCGGTAATTGGCCAGTCAATTTTGGCAGGCAAGCCGATAGCCAATGAACTTGAAAAAAGAGGAGCGGAAGTTTTTAGATGCGATATCAATACTGAAAATATTCCAAAAATTGCCGGAGAGTGCGATATTTTGATTTCAGCAGTTGGCAAAGCGGGACTGATAACAAAAGAATTTGTGAATAAAGAGCAAGTGATAATAGATGTTGGAATAAACAGGACAAAAGAGGGAAAACTTACCGGTGATGTCGATTTTGAGGAGATAAAGCGGATAGTGGCTGCTATTACTCCAGTTCCCGGCGGCGTCGGCCCGCTGACCGTGGCTTGTTTGTTCCAAAATTTACTTGATTTGTGTGAACAAAAAGTGCTATAATAGATTTCTTAACAATTAATATTTAGTTAAAAAATATGTTCAATCAATTTTTTGGAGAAGAGGAAGCCAAGAGAATGTCTAAATTGATCGCTATTTCTCTGATGACCCTATCATTATTTCTTTTAGTAAAAGTGATAGAAGATTTTAAAAGATTGCCGAATGTCGGCCGGGAAATTTATCCGCAATCAACCATTATGGTTTCCGGCAGCGGAGAAGCTTACGCCATTCCTGATATTGCCACCTTTAATTTTTCCGTGGTTGAAATTGGCGATACCGTCAAACAAGCTCAAGAAAAAGCTGATGCGAAAATCAATAAAGCTCTGGCGGCAGTTCGTGAATCAGGAATAGAGGATAAAGATATTAAAACAACCGGCTATAATGTTTACCCTAAATACGAATGGAGTCAAAGGCCCTGTCCTTTAGGTATTAGTTCAAATGGCATGATGTATCCTTGCCCTGCTGGTAAAAATATTTTGACCGGCTATGAAGTCAATCAAACTATCACCGTGAAAGTCCGCGATACAGAAAAGGCGGCAGATTTGGTGACCAAAATTGGAGCAGTCGGAGTGGAAAATATAAGCAACCTTGAATTTAGCGTTGATGATAGAGAAAAATATGTGGCGGAAGCCAGATCAGAAGCTATAGCTGAAGCCAAAACAAAAGCCAAGGAACTGGCCAAACAGCTTGGAGTAAAACTAGGCAAAATAATCTATTACAACGAGAACGGCAATTATCCAATCTACTATGGTATGGAAGGTAAAGGCGGCGGCGCTGATATGATGACCTCATCCGTGGCTCCAGCCAGAGCCGAATTGCCGCAAGGCGAAACCAAAATCACTTCAGAGATAAGTATTACTTATGAGATAAAATAGCGACCCCTTTCCTGGAGGATGACCTTTGAAGAATTTTGCCCCAAAAGGTCGTCCTCAAATTTCTCTTAAGTTTTTGGTTATCCACAATTTTCCTTTTGACTGACTAAATAGTCGGGTATAATATAATGTATGGAAAAACCAATAACAACAAGACAAAAAGAGCTTTTATCTATAATATATGATTATTTTAAAAGTATGGGATATCCACCTACATTTGAAGAAATGAGAGAAAGTTTGAAAGTTTCTTCTAATCAATCAATCATTGATTTACTTGAAAAGCTTGAGAAATCAAGGCTTATTAAAAAAAGTAGGGATGCCGCTCGTGGAATAACTATTTTGCCCCTGGGTTATAAAATACTGGATTTGCCTCCTCTCACTGCATTTTTGGGGGTTACTAGCGCCGGAGCTCCTATACAATCTCTAGAAGTATCAGGAGAATGGAAAGAAACGCCGTCAATTGACGACAAAATCACAAAACTTGACGAGGAAGTATTTATGTTGAGAATATCAGGAGATTCAATGATAAACGCGGATATTGAGAATGGTGATACCGTACTAGTCCAAACCAAAAAAGAATTCATATCCGGTGAAATTGTCTATGCCCAGATCAATGACGAGGGAACAGTCAAAAGATTTATTTCAGAAGACAAACCACCATATGTGTATTTAAAACCGGAGAATCCAAAATATGAAAATATACTTTTTACGGATGAAGTCGTATTGAAGGGGAAAATAATATCAGTTTTGAAAAATAATTATTGGAAATTGGTAAAATAATATAAAAGCGGTAAGAAATAATTATTTGATAATATGTTAATATAAAAATATGTCAAAAAATGAAAGGATTACAGAAAATATGGTGCGAAAAAAATTAGAAGCTGTCGGAATAACCGTGCAAGAAGGTTTTTTGGTCGAGGAACAAAAGAGTGAAAACCCGCTTGTGAAAAAGCTTCTGGAAAGTGCTAGCAAATCAGGCAATGGTGCCGGTAAACCGGAGTTTCTGATTTCCAACCCAAACAATAAAGAATTTATATTGATTATAGAATGCAAAGCTGATACGAAATTCCATGAATCATCAAATCGTGACCAATTCAAAGATTACGCCATTGATGGAGTTTTGCTTTATGCTAGCTATCTATCAAAAGAATTTAATGTGATTGCTGTTGGCGTAAGCGGTCAATTTGAAAATGAATTAAAAATTGATGCATTTCTACACCCCAAAGGCGCAACTGATGCATCCTCCCTAAAAGACACTTCAGAAAAACCGGTTTTGGTAAAAGATATTATTTCTTGGGAGCAATATATCAGATATGCTACCTACGATGAAAATTTAGTACAAGCACAAAAGAGTGAATTAAATAAGTTCTCTCGTGACTTACATGATTACATACGCGACTATGGAAAAATTACTGAGGCCCAGAAACCACTCTTGGTAAGCGGTATTCTGTTGGCTTTGATGGAAAAGGGTTTTAAGGTGGCCTATCCGAAATATGAAGGAGCAGAACTTGCCCAGAAAACTTTTCAAGCAGTGAAAGATATTATAGAAATGGCTAGACTTGGCGTAAACCAAGAGAGAAAGAAAAATGCTATTATCAACGCTTTTCGTTTTATCGAAGATCATCCGGAGCTACAAAAAGTTGATAGAAAGCGAAATGAATCGCCACTTGCTCATATTGTTCGAGATATCGATCATGAAGTCAAACCTTTCACCCAAAACCATTACGATTATGATGTAATAGGAAATTTCTATGGAGAGTTTATTCGCTATACGGGCGGGGATGCCCAAGGTCTTGGGATAGTTCTGACTCCTAAGCATATAACCGAACTTTTCGCTGATTTGGCAAAATTAAACAAGAATTCCGTGGTATTAGATACTTGTTGTGGTACTGGCGGGTTTCTTATTTCAGCAATGAAAAAAATGACCGTCGATGTAAGTGAGAATGAGAAGAAAAAAATTTTGGAAAACTCTTTGATTGGTGTTGAACAAGAGCCATCCATGTTTGCACTAGCTGTGTCAAATATGATTTTACGAGGAGATGGCAAAACTAACCTTTATCAGGGTTCGTGTTTTGATGAAGAAATTTTCAATTTAGTCAAAAATAAAGCAACTGTTGGTTTTATCAACCCACCATATTCACAAAAAGGTGATGATTTACATGAATGGAATTTTGTTATTCAACTGCTAAACGCCTTACAAAAAAACGCGGCTGGTATTGTAATAGTGCCAATGTCACTTGCCATTGCCAAACATCCTATTCGAGAACAACTCCTAAAAGAGCATAGACTTGAAGCGGTAATGAGTATGCCGAACGACTTATTTTATCCGATAGGAGTCGTACCGTGCATTATAGTTTTTACTGCACATGTGCCACATAACAGCGACTCTCATCATGAAAGTTGGTTTGGTTATTGGAAGGATGATGGGTTTCGAAAAGACAGAATTGAAGGAAGAATTCCAACAAACTATTGGCCAGAAATTCGTACTAAATGGCTACACTCATACCGTAGACTCCAAACTCCAGGTGAAAGTGTGTGGAGAAAAGTTGGCGCTGAAGATGAGTGGAGTGCCGAAGCATATTTAGAAACAGATTATTCTAGATTGCAAAGCAAAGATTTTATATCAAATGTAAAAAAATATATTGCTTATAAACTTTTAAATTCTGACGAAGAGATTTCCTCAAAACCATTATTAAATGATTCAAATAGAGTAGTAGATGTTAGTAAGTGGCACAGTTTTTTGATTAAAGATTTATTCGATGTATCAGGAACAAAAACAACTCAAAAAAGAAGATTGGAAGAAATAGGGGCAGGAAAATATCCGTATATAACTACACAATCAACGAACAATGGTGTTGAGGGTTTTTATGATTTTTATACTGAAAAAGGTAATGTGATAGTTATAGATTCTGCCGTAGCTGGCTTTTCTTCTTATCAAGGAGAAAATTTTACGGCAAGCGATCATGTTGAAAAATTAACTCCTCAATTTAAGCTAAATAAATATATGGGATTATTTTTACAGACAGTAATAAATCTGGAGCAGTTTCGTTACTCATATGGTAAAAAGTTTAACCAAGAAAAAATTAGAAATACTGAAACCAAACTTCCGGTGGATACAAGTGGTAATCCGGATTGGAAATTTATGGAAGATTTTATAAAATCGTTACCTTATTCTAGTTCGATCTAAATGTGGAATTCTATATGGAAAACATTTCGATGGATTGTCGAAAAACAAGGGATAAAAAACGGCTTATTTTTTATTACTGGAGTAACGTTGACTTTTGTTTACTATAATTTTTTTCCCAAAAATGAGGTGGTTAATCCAAATATTAAAAATGAAGCAAGTGTTTTCATGGGTACACAAGATACAGAACAAAAAGATCTATTAGATAAAACTTGTGTTGAAGATGAGTTTTCAGAAACTAGTTGGGATTTAAAAAGCTATACCAAATCTGATAATGGTTTTTATTGTACGAAACAGAGTACAAACTTCGGATCTCCAGATATGTGGTACAAAAATACAATACCTTCTGACTTTAATTTTATAGAAATTAGATATAAGGCTGAAAATCAAGATGACGATAATGATTTTTTACCAACTTTTATATTTTCTCTAGGAGACAATCCAAGAATACTACGTTTTTATATAGCAGAACAAGACAAAAAAGTAATAGGTTTTGAAAAGAATAATTTAGCGACAACTACTGATTACAAAGACAATCTAGAAAGAGAATCTCCAGCTAGAACACTCTCTTATTCTATGAAAAAAAATGTTCCGGTTGATATATTGATTAAACCGTTTTTAACTAATAGTAATTCGGCTAGTATTAATTTTAATATCAGATATATATCATCAGAAAATGGAGAAACCAAAACAGAAGATTACCTATACAATTTTCAATTTCCAGATCCTTCGCCCACAAACAAAAATTCTAAAATAAAATTTGGTATAGGCACGGTAAAAGGAGGATGTGTAAAACCGATTAGTTATAAGGTTTGCTATAAATAGAAGTTGTTCGAAATGAAAAAATTGCCGATTTGATAAGAGGATCGCACGAGGCAAGGGGAAAAGCCAAGGAACTTTTAGAAGAAGCCAAAAGAAAAGTGGAAGAATTGATATAGGATAAATCTGTCAAAGATGACCCTTTGGAACAGGGGCATTTCAAGGGTCATCTTTGACAGATTCGTCGATTTGACAAGAATTTTGATTTGTGTATAATGGAGCTACAATTTAATAAGAAAAGCCCCGCAAGGGGTTTTTTCAAAACTGAATTAATTTTAAAATTTTCGTTATTATTTCGTATTTATTCGCATAATTTTCGTATCATATGTCAATACTTGATTACTTCAAAGAAACTCAGGGAGAGCTTTCTCATGTTAATTGGCCGACCCACAGGCAGTCGGTCGTTTTTTCTTTGGTTGTTATTATTATCTCTGTTTTGGTGGCGTTCTTTTTGGGCCTGTTTGATTTTATTTTTTCCAGAATACTCAATCTATTCATTTAAATTTTCGTTATCATTTCATAGCTTTCGTATAATTTTAGTATCGTTATGTCAAAACAACAAATACAAGAAGGCCGAAATTGGTATGCTATTCACACCTATTCCGGCTATGAAAACGCGGTTATGAGAAACCTAAAACAGCGCATTGAATCTTTGGGAATGGAAGACAAGATTTTCAATGTTTTGGTGCCGACCGAGAAAAAAATAAAAATAAAAGGCAATAAGCGGGTAGAGGAAGAGGAAAAAATTTACCCGGGCTATATTTTGGTGAATATGATTGTCACCGACGATTCGTGGTACGTAGTCAGAAATACGCCGCGGGTAACCGGCTTCGTCGGAGCTGGAGTTTTTCCGGTGCCGCTTGACCCAAAGGAAGTGGAGGATCTTTTCAAGAGAATGAATTCGGAAAAAGTCAAACATAATATTGACCTTTCTTTGGATGAGGCTGTAAAAATTGTGGACGGGCCATTCAAGGATTTGGAGGGCAAAGTGGGGGAAGTGGACGAGGAAAGAGGCAAAGTTAAAATTTTGGTGCCTATGTTTGGCCGGGAAACTCCGGTGGAGTTGGACTTCTTGCAAGTGAAGAAAATCTGACCTCACTCCCCAACCCCTCTCCTTGCGAAGGAGAGAGGAGTTGCGAGGATAGAATGATTGTAGTAATGTTGCTTCACAAATGGCAAAGAAAATAACTAAAAAAATAAAATTGGTAATAACGGCAGGAAAGGCAACCCCGGCGCCGCCAGTGGGCACCGCTTTGGGCCCGGCCGGCATTAACATCGGCGAGTTTGTCACCAAATTTAATGAAGCCACCAAAAAAATGGAGGGTTTAGTGCCCGCCGAGATAAATGTTTACGAAGACAGAACTTTTGACTTTATTTTAAAAACTCCTCCGGCTTCAAGCCTCATAATGAAAGCGCTTGGTATTGAAAAAGGGGCTGGAAAACCGCCGGCTCAAAAAGTAGGTGTTATCACCCGCAAACAGCTGGAAGAAATTGCTCAAATAAAAATGGTTGACCTTAATGCCAACGATTTAGAAGCAGCCGTCAAAATAATCACCGGCACCTGCCGGAGCATGGGCGTCGAAGTGAAAAATTAAAATAATATTGTTTCTGCGTTAGGTCTTAAGGATAAGGCTCTTGAAACAACATTATTTTAATTTTTTAAAAAAATAACAAAACAAAAAGACTTCTAAAACAAGTCTTTTTGTTTTGTCAAAAATGTGTAAGATGATGGAGGAAGTTGTTTGAAAGGAGCTTTATGCCGACCCTCAAAAATGTCCTGCAAGGAAATTGCCTGCAGGACAAATACATTCCTGATTTTGAGGATCTAGCGAAAATTGTCCGCCAACTCAAAGAAGGCGGCTTTAAAATCGCTATGACCCAAGGTGTCTTCGACATGTTCCATGTAGGACATGGGCGCTATCTGAGAGAAGCCAGATCTTATGGCGATGTTTTAATCGTTGGAGTTGACTCGGACGAACTGACTAGAGAAATGAAAGGTCCGAAAAGACCTTTCGACGTATTTGAAGAGAGGATAGAAATTCTCTCCATGCTTGCTTCGGTAAGCATTATCGCCCGCAGACACACAGACAAGCATAAGTATGACCTGATCAAGTTAGTTGAGCCGGATATTCTCATCATGTCCAAGACAACCAGCTCTTTTAATGATGACGATAAGAGAGAGCTGGACCAGTACTGCGGCAAAATCGAGCATTTGGAAGCTAAAGCGGCAACGACCACTACCGCCAAAACGCTTCGCCTCATGACTGACGGAGCGAAAGAATTGGCTGAAAGAATAGAGCGAACCGTCACAGATTTCTTTCAGCAGAATGGAGAAGGCCAATGACTAACCTCATCGCCTACATTCCGGCTTTGAACCAGCGCCATCTGGACTGGTTCAAGAAGCATTCCAACGGAGACCTGTATCTTATTCCACAAGAGATGGCACAGTCGCTTTTGCCGAGACTTTCTCGGAACTTGGCGGCTGTGCCGACACTGGTTCAAATCAGTTCAATTCGTAGTCTGCCGGATCCATGGAAGGTGTGGCAAGTATTGAAGTTTGATCCAATCAACCACGAACCGTTCCTGGGTAGGCCTGCCGGTTGGGGCGAACCGTGGATTTTGCCGGACGAGGATATATCGCACGCAGTCGTTGAAAAGTATTTTACAAGTACGCGGGCGGAAGCGAAGTTTGAGAACATTCGCGCGCGTTGGGATATGACCGCAGTCAAACGCCGGTCGCCGATAATGGCCGGAGTCGACGTGATCACTGGCCACAATTTGCGTATGGAGTTTGCTCGAAAAGAGGCCGCGAAAAGTCCGGATTGGTGGCGGCGGATAGGTGCGGCTCTGTATGTGAACGGCCATTGTATGGCGGTTGGATGCAACGACCATTACCCGACAGAATATGAGCAGGACATCAAAGGCGATCCGCGTGGAAATTTTGAAGCGGGTCAACCAGGCAAGTATCTTTCTTTCCACGCAGAGAAAACGGTTATCGCCAAGTGTGCCAATGCCGGGATTGCGACCAAAGGCGCTATTCTCTACACGACAGTATTTCCGTGCGAGGATTGTGCCCGGGCGATCGTAGTCGCTGGCATAGACCACGTGTTCTTTGAAGAAGGATATTCTACCCTTGACGCGCAAGAAGTGCTTCGGGGCGCAGGTGTCCAAATCACACAAGTAGTAAAAAAAGACCCCGAGTCCGCTTAGCGCGGCCTCGGGGCAATTTTTTTATTTAGTTTTGTACCCAATAGCGGTAGTTATGAAAGAATCCGGATATTTTGGATTTTTAATATTTTTTCTTGAAATGCCAGAAATAATTTGAGCATGAAGATGAAAGATGGTAGCGCCTGTGTAAGTCATATCTCCAAAACGCATTACAATAGTCGCTCCCTTAATTTTTTTCTCTTTGCAAAACTTTGAAAAAAGCAGAAGTAATTCATCACCCGCTCCCAGGGCGAGTTCGGAAATTAATGAGATGTGATCTTTGTAAATAGCAAGATAATGATACTTACTTCCAATGTAAGGATGGTCATTTGCCGTTATCACCCAAAATTTACCTTTCTTTATTACCGGCGCATCATGCCATTCAGAGAGATTTTTCCAACAAAAAGGACAAATTCCAAGTTTGATACATTTTTCCATCCTGTCTTTCTGCGACTTTACTCTCGTATGAGCAAGTTCAAACAAAAGTTTTTTACCTGACACTTTTTTAAGTTCCATAATAAGTGGATTATAAACATTTTTTTAAAAAAAGAAAGCTGCCCGAACCTGTACAATGTAGGGGCAGCCATAAAGAGCTTCGTTACCATACACGCCGGAAGGCGTAGTAGCTGGAATCGATTTGATCTTTCTTTTTTTCGGTTCCGCTTATTCCAGCACTGCAGTGCTCCTCGCCGATTTTCCTCCACTCGTTCCAGTCGATGTACGGAAAGAAGGTATCCCCATCGAATTCTTCGTGGATCATAGTCCAGTGCAGGTAGTCTGTATAGGGGAGCGCCAGAGCGTAAATCTCCGCGCCGCCGATTATCCACACGTTCTCCGATTTGGCGATCATCACTGCCTCTTCGAGAGAATGAGCCATGGCCACTTCAGTATTCGGACCCAGTTTTGTCCGGTCAAATTCCGGCCGAAAGTTTGTGTCATGAGTCAGGATGATGTTCTGCCGATTTTTCAAGGGCTTGAAACTGTTCGAGAGAGAATCCCATGTTTTTCTACCCGGAATTACAGAGTGGTACGAGGTTAACCTCACGAACCGGCTCATGTCGGAGGGAACTAATCCTTGCCATCCTGGCAAGTCGTTACCCTTACCGATTACACGTCTGTCGTCCTCTCTTTCAGAGGAGGCGAAGGCAATCTTGAGTATCTTTCTGTTCAGCATGTCTTCTCCTTTTAGCGTGTTGTCGGGATTTTCATCCCCGGATGGGACTCATAATCCCAAAGTTCGAAGTGGTCAGCCGTGAAATCAAAGATGTTATCCACCTTCTGGCCCTCTTCGGTTAGTATGAGACGGGGGAATGGATAAGGCTTTCTTGTCAGAAGCTCATCCACCCCTTCGATTTGATCCTCGTAAATCTGAGCGTCGTTTATTTTGAGGATAAACTTGTAAGGTTCGTATCCGCAAATGTGAGCAAGGTAGATAACGAGAGCGGCGTATTGGATGATGTTGGAAACGCCACCCACAGCCACATCTTGCGATCTTTGTACCATGGTCAATACTAGAAGTTTGCCATTAATCACGGTGCACTGAATCGTGGTGCCATGACAGGGCGCGACTGCCACTTGGCGCTTGTGCTTCGAGTGTTGCATGGCAAGAGGCGGAATCCAGGTGGTAATCACATGGCCATTCAGAGCCGGTCCGTCTTTTAATGATTGAACCAGATTCTCTACTTGATTGAACGGCTTGTATTCCCACTGGCCGGTTTTCTCGTTCAATTCAAAGTGTGGGTAAATGTTTAAAGCCGGTCCGTAAGAACCAGGCCCTAAATCTCCCGGTGGCAAGTTGAAGTAGGAGCATTGCTCATCGGTAACCCACTGTGCCCACCAATCGCAACCAGCCTCCACCATTTCCTGTTGAGTGTGAATCCCTTTCATAAACTGCAGAAGTTCAGCGACAGGCTTTTTCCAGAAGGGAATCCTTCTCTCAGTGCATATAGGAAACCCATTGCGCAGGTTGTAAATCAAATTCGGGGTTTCCAAATTTGTCCAACGACCGTACTTTTGGTGGGGATGCTTTTGCAAAAACGTTTCAGGCGAATTACGGATAAATCGCAACAAATCGGAATATTGCGTATCTGAAGTCCGTTCCAGATACGGCTTATATGGTATTGTTGTCATGTCAAAACAACTCCTGTCCCATATTCTCCACAAAAATAGAAAAGAAGCAAATTTGTGGTATAGTGCAGGCAATGAAAGATCCACAAATCAAAAAATTGATAGAGCAAGAGAAGAAGAGGCAAAAAAAGGTCATAAACCTGATTGCCTCGGAAAATTATGCATCCAAGGATGTTTTGGCGGCGTTAGGGTCGGAGCTGACTAATAAATACGCCGAAGGCTATGCGGGAAAAAGATATTATGGGGGCAATGAAATAGTTGATAAAATTGAAAATTTATGCAAAGAGCGCGCTTTGAAATTATTCGGACTCTCGCCCCAAAAATGGCATGTCAATGTTCAGCCATTATCGGGTTCTCCGGCGAATCTGGCAGTTTATTTGGCACTCTTGGGCGGAGCCGACTTCACTAAAAATCACATTGAGCCGAAGAAAATAATGGGTATGTCTTTAGACCATGGCGGCCATTTGACTCACGGGCACAAAGTTTCAGCTAGCGGAAAATTCTGGACACAGATTTCCTACGGAGTAGATAAAAAAACGGAGCAGCTTGATTACGATGAAATAAAAAGAATAGCTTTAAGAGAAAAGCCGGATATAATCGTTGCCGGATATACCGCTTACTCCCGTAAAATAGATTGGAAAAAATTCAAAATAATAGCCGACGTCTGCGGCGCATATTTGATGGCAGATATTTCCCACATCGCGGGTCTAGTGGCTGCCGGAGAACACCTTTCGCCTTTTCTATATTGCGATGTGGTAACCTCGACTACCCACAAAACATTGCGCGGCCCTCGGGCGGCTTTGATTTTTTCCAAAATAGATTCAAGGGAAATTTACAAAAAAATAGACAAAGCGGTTTTCCCGGGATTACAAGGCGGGCCGCATCTCAATAATATCGCTTCGGTCGCCATAGCTCTAGCGGAAGCGAACCAGCCGTCCTTTAAAAAATATATCAAACAAGTTGTCAGAAACGCCAAAGCCATGTCGGAAGAGTTTAAAAAACTTGGCTGGCGGGTGATTTCAGGCGGCACAGATACTCATCTGTTTTTGCTTGATACTATGTCGCGGGGGATTTCAGGCAAACAGGCCAGCGAACTGCTTGAGCAAAATGGTATTATTGTGAATAAGAATGCAATCCCGTTTGATTCCCGCCCGCCCATGGACCCTTCCGGCATCCGTATTGGCGCTCCGGCTGAAACTACTCGCGGCAGAAAAGAAAAAGATTTCATCCGAATTGCCAGAAAAATAGACGGGATTTTAAGGGCAGAAGTTGGTAATATTTAAATAATGAAAGCGAAAGATAGAAAAATTGCCATGACGGATTTGGAAACCAGCGGGGATGTTTTTGGGACGCATGAAATTTTGGAAATCGGGCTTGTGGTTTTTGACCAAAAAACTTTTGAAATAGCAGATACTTTAAATATCAAAATCAAACCTCTTCATATTGAAAACGCTGTTCCCGCCGCTCTTGAAAGAAATGGGTATAACGAGAAGGATTGGAAAGAAGCGGTCTCTTTGGAAGAAGCCATCAAAACTTATGCCGATAAAACCAAAGACTGCATTTTTTGCGCTTACAATGTCTCGTTTGATTGGGGGTTTATGAACGAAGCGTTCAGGAATACAAAAGTTAAAGACGAGATGGATTATCACCGCCTTGACCTCTTATCAATCGTTTGGGAAAAGGGCCTAAAAAATGAGGATAGCTTTAGCCTCAAAACAGCATGTAAACTTTTTGGGGTTCCACCGGAACCAGACCCTCATTCCGCCCCAAACGGAGCTATGACGGCTTATGAATTATTTAAAAAACTGCAAAATAAATGAACATAAAAGAAAAAATAGAAAACTGGATAAAAGAAACACTCAAAATTGAAGGAGATTTTGTATTGGCGCATTCCAAAGATCTGAAAAATGGCGATTATTCTTTTTTTGCACCCCAAAATGTAAATGAATTCGACCAATCCTTAAATGAAAACAAAATTCCGGAAATCTCGGAAATTAAAATTGCTGGCAACTTCATAAACTTTTATTTATCAAAAGAATTTTTTGCCTATTCAGTCAAAGAAATTTTGAAAGAAAAAGAAAAATACGGGCAAAATAAATTGCTTGATGGCCAGAAGATAATGGTTGACTACACCGACCCGAATCCATTTAAAGAATTTCATATAGGTCACCTAATGAGTAATGCTATAGGCGAATCAGTTTGCAGGATATTAGACTTTAATGGCGCCGAAGTGATTAGGGTTTGTTATCAGGGTGATGTGGGATTACAAGTTGCCAAGGCAATATGGGGCATATTGCAAAATAAAAAAGATTTTCCCAAAGATGACGCTTCTCTATCGGAAAAAATTGCTTATTTGGGCGAAGCCTATGTATTAGGTTCGCAAAAATATAGCGATGACAAAAAAGCTACGGAGGAAATTGTTCAAATAAATAAAAAAATTTTTGAAAAGTCTAACGAAGAAATAAACACTATTTATAAAAAGGGGAGAGAATGGAGTCTTTTGCATTTTGACGAAATTTACGAAAAGCTTGGCACGAAGTTTGATCATATCATTCCAGAATCCTCGGTTATTGAAGATGGGCAAAAGATTGTTGAAGAATTTTTAGATAAAGGCATATTTGAAAAAAGCGATGGAGCCGTAGTATTTCGCGGCGAAAACTACGGGCTACATACTAGAGTTTTCATAAATTTCCAAGGATTACCAACATATGAGGCCAAGGATTTGGGTCTTGCTAAAAAGAAAACCGAACTGGAAAAGAATTTAGATGTCTCAATTATTGTAACGGCCAATGAACAAAGCGATTATTTCAAAGTGGTTTTCAAAGCAATAAGTTTTATTTATCCTGAATACGCAAAAATTTCAAAACATTTAGGGCACGGCATACTTCGCTTTGCTTCGGGTAAAATGTCCTCGCGGGAAGGCAACGTAATCACTGGCGAATCACTGATTTTCCAAGTTGAGGGTTTAGTCAAGGGAAAAGTAGAGGATAGGGATTATTCTGAAAAAGAAAAAGAGGAAATCATTCAGAAAGTGGCTATCGGGGCAATCAAATATTCCATACTGCGGCAGGCCATAGGAGGGGATATTATTTTTGATTTTGATAAATCTATTTCTTTTGAAGGAGATTCAGGACCGTATCTCCAATATGCGTGTGTGCGCGCCAATTCGATTTTGGAAAAAGCTAAAGTGTCAAGGAGCGTCCTTGACATGTCAAAGATGCCCTTTGACACTTGGAAGACGACGGAGCTGGAAAGGTATTTGTACAGATTTCCGGAAGTGGTGGAGAGAGCTGGTAGGGAATACGCGCCGCACTATATTGTTACTTATCTAACTGAACTGGCCAGTATTTTTAACAGCTTTTATGCTGGTAATAAAATCATAGACGAGAATGATCCAAATTCTCCTTACAAAATAACTCTGACCCAAGCTGTTGCCTACATTCTCAAATACGGTCTCCATCTTCTAGGCATCAAAGTGCCGGAAAAAATGTAAATCTGTTTTACTTAAATTGAGCTGAAAGTGATAAAATGAAATCATGGATATTTTTTCCCACGGCTTATATGGCGGAGTGGCTCTTGGCCGAAAAAGCAAGAAAGATTATTTGATTGCTTTTCTGTTTGGTATAGGGCCAGACCTTTTGTCTTTTGGGCCGTTTGTCTTATCTGCCATGCTAGGATTTGGGGCTTGGCCAAATGGCGGTCCGAAATCGTCGGACGCTATTTCAGACTTGGGTCCGTTTGGGAAACTTCCTATATTTCCTGATATCGTCCATTTTCTTTACAGCGCCACTCACAGCCTGGTCATATACGCGCTATTTTTCGCTTTGCTTTGGTGGTTGGGAAAGAAAAATTTTACCAAGCTCACTTTGGCCTGGCCGCTCCATATTTTGGTTGATATTCCGACCCATTCGGCCGACTTTTTTCCGACTCATTTTTTGTGGCCAGTGTCAAATTTTTTTATAGACGGCATTTCCTGGGCCCGTCCAATCATATTTATTCCAAATGTGATAATTATCCTCATTCTCTATTTGTATTGGTATATGAAGAAGAGAAAAATAAAAGTTTGACAATAGGAGCTTATTTGATAGTATATTACACAAGCTCGTTTGAGCTTTTATTATGTCAAGGTCGCTTAAAAAGGGCCCTTATGTTGACACAAGGGTGCTTAAAAAGGTAGAAGGAAAAAAGCCGCAGGACACTGGGGTTATTAAAACTTGGTCCAGAGCTTGCGCTATTTCTCCGGAAATGATCGGTTTCACTTTCGGGGTGCATAACGGCCGGGACCATATTGAAGTTTTTATCAGTGAAGATATGGTCGGCCACAAATTGGGGGAATTTTCACTGACCCGCAAATTTATAAAGCACGGAGGCAAAATGCAGAAAGATTTGGAAGCCAAGAAAAAAGAGGATGAAATAAACGCCGCCAAGGGCGCTAAAGCCGCAGCAGAAACAGCTAAAAAGTAATTAAAATTATTTATGACAGAAATAACAGCACAACTGAATAGCTATCGCCAATCGCCGAGAAAAGTAAGAATAGTGGCTGACGCTTTAAAGGGCAAGTCTGTCAAAGAAGCCAAAAACAGACTGGATTTTGTTACCAAACGAGCCACCGGTCCCTTACACAAGCTTTTGAATTCAGCTATTGCCAATGCCAAAAATTTGGGAGCAAACGCGGATAATCTCTGGATTAAATCCATTACCGTTAATGGCGGCAAGATATTGTACAGGCGCCGACCTGTTTCTCATGGTTCAGCCCATCCTATTCACAAGCGCACTTCGCACATTAAATTTGTCCTATCGGACAAATTAAAAGATTAATTTTGCATTTTGATTTTTAAATTTTAAATTATCATGACTCATACCGTACATCCATATGCGCATAGATTAGGCATTATTCGCGATTGGCGGTCGCGCTGGTTTGGAGTTAAATCCAAATACAAGGAAAATTTGAAAGGAGATATTTTAATTTTTGAATATTTAAAAAAACGTCTGAAAGGGTCTTTTGTAAACTCCATTGAAATTGAAAGAAGTGTTAAAATTTTCAGAATTATTATTGAAACTTCCCGCCCGGGGCTGATTATAGGTCGAAGCGGAGAGGGTATGATAAAACTTCGCGATGATATTGTTCATTTTATGAAGCGCCGCGACCTAAGCTTTAAAGAGGAGCTGAAGATAGATATAAAAGAAGTAAAATCGCCTGAATCAAGCGCTATGATAGTGGCTCAAATGGTGGCTGAGGGGCTTGAAAAAAGGATGCCTTTTAGAAGAGTAATGAAAACCATGGTTGAAAAAGCTTTTGCCAACCGCGATGTTCAGGGCGTTAAAATCACTTTGGCTGGCATTATGGGCGGTTCCAATATGGCCAGAATAGAGACTAAAAAAGTTGGCCGCATTCCTTTGCAGACCTTGCGGGCCGATATTGATTATGCTTTTTACGAGGCCCATTTGCCGCTTGGAAAAATCGGCATAAAGGTTTGGATTTATAAAGGAGAAATTTTTAATAAAGATAAAAGCGTAAAATCGTAAATTTAATATCATGCTTTTTCCAAAAAAAGTTAAATATAGAAAATGGCACACTATGCGCCAGAACCCAAAAAAAGTCGGGCCGGCTACCCGTGGCGTCAATGTCTCTTTTGGTTCTCATGGCTTAAAAGCTATGGCTCCGGGCCGAATTACTTCCAATCAGATTGAGTCGGCCAGAAAAGTTATCACCCGCAATTTAGGCAAAACTGGCCGAGTTTGGATACGCATTTTTCCTGATATGCCCTTTACCAAAAAACCGGCAGAGGTAAAAATGGGCAAAGGCAAAGGAGATATAGAAGGATATTGCGCCAGAGTTTTGGCCGGGCAAGTGATGTTTGAAGTGGATGGAACGCTGGCCCCGGTGGCCATAGAGTCTTTGCGCAAAGGCGGCACTAAGATGCCTATAAAAACGAAAGTAGTTGCAAGAAATTAAAACAAAAATATGAAAAAAGAATCATTAAAAAAAAGCAGGGCGGATTTGATAAAAGAGCTTGACGAGAAACGGCTCTCTTTGCGCGAGATTAGATTCGGCTTGGCCGGCAGCAAGAGCAAGAATGTCAAAGAGCAAAAAATGATCAAAAAGAATATCGCCAGGATTGAAACCGCACTCAATAAGATGAATTAAAAATTATGGATAAAGCAAAAATAAAAAGTAATAAGACGCAAAAAACCGGAAGAGCGCTAGCGGGTGTAGTGGTATCAGACAAGATGAAAGATACTTGCGTGGTTTTAGTTACCAGATTTGTCAAACACAAAAAGTATAAAAAATATTACAAGGTCAGCAAAAAATTCAAAGCCCATGATGCCGGCAATACTAAAAAAGTTGGAGATAAGGTAAAGATAAAAGAAAGCAAACCAATTTCCAAGGATAAGCATTTTATAATTGTATGATTCAACCAAGAACAATAGTAAAAATAGCGGACAATTCCGGAGCCAAAATAGGTCGGGTTTTTAAGATATTGGGTAGCTCCAAAAAAAGATACGCCAAAATCGGCGAACTGGTTATTTTTTCCGTTCAAAAAGCCGAGCCCCGCAAAGAAATAAAAAAGAAGGCGGTGCTTTTGGGCTTAGTAGTTCGCCAAAAGGCCCCGCTCAGGAGAAAAGACGGCTCTTATATCCGTTTTGATGAAAATGCGGTTATTGTGG
This sequence comes from Patescibacteria group bacterium, assembly GCA_038056395.1. Classification (GTDB taxonomy): domain Bacteria; phylum Patescibacteriota; class Minisyncoccia; order Phycocordibacterales; family WO2-35-19; genus WO2-35-19. The sequence continues at coordinate 25,673 of JBBUFS010000011.1, forward strand.
TAGAACAAAAAAAGAGCGAGATTATCCCCAAAGCCGGACGCATCTTTGGTCCCATTCCGAGAGAAATCGCCGAACTGGGGTATCAAGCGATTGTTTCTTTGGCCCCTGAAGTCATATGAAAATAAAAAAAGGAGATAAAGTAATAGTGATCACCGGCAAAGAAAAAGGCAAATCGGGGCCTGTTATAAAAGCCTTCCCCAAAGATTTTATGGTTTTGGTTGAAGGATTGAATAAAAAGAAATTGCACAAAAAACCAAAAAGGAAAAATGAAAAGGGTAAAATCATAGAACAAGCAACACCGATTCATGTGTCAAATGTTAGGAAGATATAACTTACCAAAATGAAAACTCAATCAATGAAAGAAAAAACAAAAGAAGCTTTTAAAGAACTCAAAGAAAAATTGGGGCTCAAAAATATTATGCAATCTCCCAAGATTGTGAAAGTAGTGGTTAATTCTGGTGTCGGCTCTTTCAGTGATAAGAAAAAAATAGATATAGTGATAGATCGGCTCGCCAGAATCACGGGACAAAAGGCCATAAAAAGGGGCGCCAAGAAATCAATCGCCACTTTTAAATCCAGAGAGGGAGATATTGTGGGAGCGCAAGTAACTTTGCGGGGCGAAAAAATGTGGGGTTTTTTAGACCGGCTTTTCAATATTGCTCTGCCCCGCACCAAAGACTTTAGAGGCATTTCTCTTGGCGCCATAGATGAAATGGGCAATTACACTTTATCTGTTAAAGAACACATAGTTTTTCCAGAAACTGCCGATGAAGACCTTAAAGATGTTTTCGGCTTTTCCGCCACCATTGTCACCAGTTTAAAAAACAAATCCGACGCTTTGGAATTTTTCAAAGCTTTAGGTTTTCCGTTTAAGAAAAAATAACTCCTCTTTTTCCCAGAAGATGACCTTTGAAGATTCTGCTTGTCCAGCGAAGCTTCAGCGGAGTTGGGCCCCAAAGGGTCATCTTCAAATTTTTCAGACCTCACCCTCGCTCCGCTCGCCCTCTCCTTGTCTAATGAGAGGGAAGACCAAACGGCTCAACGATAATCCCGTTGAGCCGTTGGCAAAATACACAGGGTAGCCCTGTGTATTTTGGTTAAATATGAGCTTGGAAAATATGGATAAAAATGGTATGATTTTAGGAATGAAAACAGAATTTGTAGAAAACTATATTTCAGAAATAATTAAACATTTTCAAACTGGTCAAGCGGGCGAGCATGCTTATCGTCCTGCTTTTAAGTCTTTGATGAATTCAATATTGCCGGACTTACAAGCGATAAATGATCCAAAACGCTCAGAACATGGCGCGCCAGATTTTATTTTTATGCGTTCAAAAGAACTTACTGCCGGTTATGCAGAAACAAAAGATATAAATGTGAATCTTGATGACACGGAAAAAAGCGACCAGATGAAGCGTTATCTTGGATACGATTCTCTCATACTCACCAATTATATTGAATTTCGTTTTTTTAGATATGGAGAAAAATTTGGCGAGCCGATTATTGTAGCCAAACTGCAAAATAACAATATTGAAGTTGACGAAAAAAGATTTGGAGAATTAACAGATGCTCTACATGATTTTTTCTCTCAAACAGAGCCAATAAAATCAAGTTCAAAACTTGCAAAAATTATGGGGGGAAAGGCTCGTCGTATAAGAGACAACATCCGCAGATTCGTGGAAGACACAAATGAAAGAAACAAAGAAATCAGAAACATTTTTGAATCATTCAAAAAACTGCTTATCCATGATCTGAGAGAAAATCAATTTGCCGATATGTATGCGCAAACTCTTGTTTATGGTCTTTTTGCCGCTAGATATGAGGATACTACACCAAATAACTTTACTCGTCGGGAAGCTAGAGATTTAATACCTGTTTCAAATCCATTTTTAAGGCACTTTTTTGATCATATTACCGGATCAAGTTTTGATGATCGGCTTGCCATAATTGTAAATGAGCTTTGCGAAGTATTTTCCAACACTGATGTTCGGACGCTTATGTACGAATATGCAACACAAAAAAGTCTTCTCGGAGAAGATAAAGAATTTGCCGACCCCGTAATTCATTTTTATGAGGATTTTTTAAAAGAATATGACTCTGATCAAAGAAAAAAACTTGGAGCATTTTATACACCCTTACCTGTTGTTAGATTTATTGTCAGGGCGGTAGATTATATTCTTAAAAAAGATTTTGATCTTTTGGAAGGACTTGCTGATACTTCAAAAATTGAAGTGATAAAAAATGTTCAGGGGAAAAATACAAAAGAATCTCTCCATAAAGTGCAAATTTTAGATCCAGCAGTGGGAACAGGGACATTTCTAAACGAAGTAATCAAAAATATTTATTCTCGCTTCAAAAATCAAGAAGGCAGATGGAAATCTTACATTGAAAATGATTTGCTGCCCCGTATTCACGGTTTTGAACTTATGATGGCTCCATATACTATTGCGCATCTTAAAATAGCTATGACTTTGAAAGATAGCGGGCATAAAGATTTTAAGGAACGACTAGGAATTTATCTCACCAATTCTCTTGAAGAATCGTCAAAATCAGAAGATACACTATTTGGTCCAGGTTTTGGTCAAGTTATTACAGAAGAAGGAAAAGAAGCTTCAAAAATAAAAAATGAAAAGCCTATCATGGTTGTTATCGGAAATCCGCCATATAGCGGAGAAAGCTCAAATAATTTTGAAAGTGCTAATAATCTTGTTAATAAATACAAATTTGAGCCTGGCGGAGTAACAAAACTTAAAGAGAGGAATCCCAAATGGATTAATGATGACTATGTGAAATTTATAGCTCTTGCAGAAAATTTAGTAGAAAAAAACGGAGAAGGTATTTTGGGTTACATTACAAACCATGCATACCTGGATAACCCCACATTTCGAGGGATGAGATGGAAACTCGCGAATACTTTTGATGATATTTATATTATAGATTTGCATGGTAATTCAAAGAAAAAAGAAATATCACCCGATGGAACTAAAGATGAGAATGTATTTAATATTCAACAAGGTGTCGCAATAATTATTGGGGTAAAAAAGCGTGGTAATAAAAATAAGGTTGCAAATATATATCACGCGGAAACATACGGCAAGAGAATTAAAAAATTTGAGTATTTAAGCAAAGAAATAAAATATAAAAAAATAGATTTAGATTCAAAATATTATTTCTTTGTTCCAAAAAATATTGAAGGTAAGGATGATTACAACAAGGGCTTTTCTTTACAAGATTTATTTACACAAAATAGTGTTTGTATTGTGAGCGGAGATGATGAAAAGTTTATTAAGTTTAAAAGAAAGGAATTTGACCCGGATATTATTGAAGAAAATATAAAAACTCTAAATTATCGAATATTTGATACTAGATATATTAATTATGATTTAAAATTAATAACAAGATCAAGAATTAAAACCATGAGTCATTTCATTAACAACGATAATATTGGCCTAACTTTTATTAGAAATGATCAAGGTGCAAAAAATTTCTCACATATTTTTATATCAAATATTTTAACCGATGGCCACCTTCATCCAGGGTTAACATATACAGCTCCACTTTATCTCTATGTCGAAGACGGATCAAAAATACCAAATCTGAAAAAAGAAATTGTTGATGAAATAGAAAAAATAATTGGTAAAGCTGAGCCAGAGGATATTTTTGATTATATTTATGCGGTTTTACATTCGCCAAATTATCGTGAAAAATACAAGGAGTTTCTAAAAATTGATTTTCCGAGAGTGCCATATCCAAAAGATGTCGAATTTTTCAAAAAACTTGTTGAGTTAGGTGGGGAATTGCGAGAACTTCATCTGTTAGAATCGCCAAAAGTTAAAAATTTTATTACCACTTTTACAGAATCAGGAAGTGATGAAGTAGAAGCAAAATACCCCAAATATGAAAAAGAAAAAGTTTTTATAAATGCTAAACAATATTTTGGCAATGTTCCAGAAATTGCTTGGAATTTCTATATTGGTGGTTATCAACCTGCTCAAAAATGGCTCAAAGATCGCAGAGGCAGAAAATTAATATCAGAAGACTTTGAGCATTACCAAAAAATTATTGTTGCTCTTGTTGAAACAGACAGAATTATGAAAGAAATTGACAAGATAAAATGAAAGAGCAAGCAAAATATTTTTTAGGAAGTATCTTTGAAGCAAAATCAGCATATAATATTTGGAAAATGATCGTGTATTCAAAATACATCCATTATGTGGGAGAAGAAATGGCAAATAAATATGTAGAAATACAAAAAACTCACGCAAACTTTTTTAAACTCGTTGAAAGATCGCTATTATTTCATTGGGTGTTAGTAATTTTGCATTGTTTTGATGATCACAGAAAAGATACTTATTCTTTGAATAAAATGGATAAAAAACATTATAATGAATTCTTGAAAAATAAAGATAACAGGACTACTCTAAAAAGATTAAAAGATGTGCGTAATTCATTACTCGCACACAGGGCAAAAATAATTAAAAACAGCAATTTAGGAAGCGTTGAAGAACTTGATCTGTTTTTTAAAAATGTAGAAAATTTATATAATAATATTAGACATGATTTAGATAGTACAGGAGTTCTATTTAATAACGCTGACGACATAAAATTTGATGTTGAAAGTTTATTTATGAATATAGAGATAGCAAACAATATAACAAAACAAGAAACAGAGGATGAATTATTATGGTGGAAAAATCAAAAAAGAATTTCAAATATACTTTAATTTTATGCCGCCAGAAAATCTCAAACAAATTTTAGTAAAGATATAAGCAACAGTTATGAAATCCGTAGATTATATATACCTAATGACAGAAGAGGATAAATTGAGGATAATGTTTATAAAAAAGAAGGGCAAAATTACTAAATTTATAGTTCAATATTCATCATTGATTAATAATCGTTGGAGATCTATAATGAGAGTTGATACTTGCCACAACTATGCGCACAAGCACACATTTCGTCTAAAAAACAAAGAATATATAATGGATTTAACAGCAAAAGGCGATGATCTAAACAATGTATTTACTGAATGGGCCAGCTTTATTAAAAACAATTTTTCAAAAATTAAAGATAATTTTTTAAGCAATTAAATATGCCAAAAGATTTAATACAAAAAAATATACGGCTTTCTAATGAATTAGATAAATATATATCTAGTAGTTCTGACGCGTATCGTAAAATTCCAAAAGGCGCCCATGTGGTGATAACTATTGATAGTGATAAAAGGTTATCTGATGCAAATATGTCGCTTATGCGAAATAGCAGGAGCGGTCGATTTGTGCAGGCCAACAAGAGTCGTGTCGGTTGGACAATCAAAACTCTCAAGGGGTAATGATATGAACCTAATTATTATTTTCATTTTAGGGGTGGTTGTTGGGGGAGTTGTTGTTTGGTTTGTTATTAAAATGCCGGAAAGAAAGAAAAAGGAAACTCTAATTGAAAAACAGGCCAAAGAAAAAGTAGCGAATAAAGAAGCCATTTTGGGTCTTTTAGAAACTCAGGGTAAATTAACGAATAATCATATTGAAATGATGTTAGGGATCTCAGACGCGACAGCGGAGAGATATCTTAATGAGCTTGAAAAAGAAGGAAAAGTGAAGCAAGTGGGGGACATTGGTTCTGGGGTTTACTACGAACGGCTCAATGGCGCCTCTCGTTGAGCCGTTCCATAAATTCTCTCTTAAATTAAGAGAGATTTAGAGAGTTAGAAAAAATAGATTGTATTTTTCTCTCTATTATGCTATAAAAAATAAGGAGGTTTTGTCATGGAGAACGGGATTATTTTCTTCGCAGATGGTAAGGAATACACAATGCCCCCACTCATATCTGGTCTCTTGCTTCGTGGGCATAGGGTGGTTTTAACAGCCTTTAGTTTGAAAAATGCTCTGTTGGCTGTTAACGAAGGATTGTTGGGGGAAAAAGGTGTAAATGTTGCCATCGTTGGTGACGGTTTTCCGGATGGAAGTGGAGAAATAACTTTTTCTGGATTGGTCATTGTTGAGGCGATTAGAAGAAGAGAACCATCAATTAAAGTAATCACCTACAACGAATTCACGGTTGACGAGACTATAAACGGTACCGCACATGTTTTTAAGGGATATTCTAATCCCGCAAAGCTTCTTGCTGAAGCCATCGCTTCTTTAGTGAAGTGAACAAATCGCTTTTGTTTGAAAACTGTCTCCGGTTTTCTACGGAGCGGTTTTCTTTTTATTTCAGATTTCTCAATATTGAAATTATTTGCTTGTCAAAAGTAAGCAAGGGAATACCTTTTTCTTTTGAAATTTTTATCAAGGTCGCGTCGGCAAAAGATATTTTTTTGTTAAGTTTAAGAAAAAATTCCATCTCTTTATTAATGTCAGAAAATGGAAGTATTATATTTTCAGAATTCAGCACATTTTCTAAAAAATCTTTTACTACCTCTGTCCCAAATTTATAACACAAAACAGTAGCTACTTCTTGAACTATATATTGATGAAGATAAATTGTTTTATCCTTAATTTTATCTGCCCAAAACAAAGCGTGTTCATGATCAGAATCGTTTGGATCATTGGCGGCAATTATTACATTGCTGTCTACAATTATAGAATTACCTTGCAAATCCATAAACAATTTTGTCTACATTTCTAGAAAGAGTTGTTTTTTTACCTCCTCTTTTGATCTTTGTGGCGCTCTTTTTAAGCAAATCAAAAAATTTGCCAGTTTTGGCTTTTTTGACCCTTGGATAAACCATAAATTGTTCCATTTTCGTATTCATATGCCTAATTATATCACAAATCAGGCGGGCAAACAACAAAAATTTAATGCGCTATAAATATTCCAATTACTCTTTTGGCGCCGGCGGATAATAAAGCGCGGCGGGCTTCCGATAAAGAAGCGCCGGTGGTGTAGACATCGTCTAAGACGATAATTGTTTTATTTTTTATAATTTTACTTTCTGCTTCCATAGAATTCATTACATTCAAAATTCTTTCTTCTCTGCTTAGTTTTGTTTGTCTTTCTGTTTCCCTTATCTTTTTTAAAGTATCGTAAGAAACTTCTATATTATCGCCTCCCAGTTTTTTTATTTCTCTCACCAATTCTTCGCACTGATTAAATCCTCTTTTTCTTTTCTCTTTTTTGCTCATGGGCATGGGGACAAGAAGAGGCGGAGCGCCTTCAAAAAGAGCAATATCAGAAGACATATCTATTATCTCCTCATATAAATAAACCGCGATTCTTTTTCTTAAATTGGCGTTATTTTTGTATTTTATAGATTTAACTATGAGCCGGACAATTTTATTTTGGTAATCAAACAAAACAAAAACATCCTTCATATAAACAGGAGACTTGGGTAAAAGGTCCCGCATTATGCCTGCAGGAAAATCCAAAAGCTTTTGTATTTTGGCGTCTTCCGGCGCCAAAAGATTTTGGATTGTCGCTATTAACCTTTTTACCCATTTTTTAAATGTCTTCATGATTTCCATTATGATATAATAATACAGTATGAGTTTTCTTTCCGATATTTTTAAAAAGAAAAATACCAGCGCCTTGGGCATTGATATTGGCTCTTCTTCCATTAAAGTGGTGCAGCTTAGGAAAAAAGGGGATAAAGCTATACTGGAAACATATGGCGAGCTTTCTTTGGGTCCATATGGCGGAGTCTCTATTGGCCAGTCTACCAATTTGTCCACTGAAAAAATAATTCAAGCCATGAATGATCTGCTGGCTGAAAAGGAGGTGGCCATTACCACCAAAGTTTGCGGTTTGGCCATTCCTTTTAAAGCTTCCCTGCTTTCCATTATAGAAATGCCTGCCATTGGGCAAAAAGAGCTTGCCGGCATGGTGCCTATAGAGGCTCGCAAATATATACCGGTGCCAATATCGGAAGTTACCATTGATTGGTCCATCATACCCAAATTGGAAGTTGAGGAAAATAATCCCCAAGAAAAAGATAAAAGCAGAGGCAAGACCGTCAACATTCTACTGGTAGCTATCCATAATAATATTATCAACCAGTATAAAGAAGTTGTTTCCAAAACCCAACTTGACGCCAAATTTTTTGAGATAGAAGTTTTTTGTTCAATGAGAGCAATCCTGGAAGGGGTGCAGGGGCCCATAATGATTATTGATATGGGAGCTTCAGCCACCAAGTTGTATATAGTGGACAGGGGTTTGGTTAAATACTCCCATACCATAAATGAAGGCTCTCAAGAAATAACGGCAAATATCTCAAGATTTTTGAATGTTTCTCTGGAAGAAGCGGAAGTGATTAAAAGATCTGTTGGCATGGGCAAGACAGCGGATGGGACGGATTTATTGGAGACAGTATTTGTGGTCGCTGACAGCATCTTTTCCGAGGCCAATAGGTTTTTGTTTGATTTTCAAAAAAAGAGAAATCAGAACATAAAATCGGTATTCTTGACTGGCGGCGGCTCGGCTCTGCTGGGCTTCAGAGATTTGGTGGCTAAAAATTTCAAAGTGGAAGTAATTTCCGGCAATCCTTTTGAGAAAGTGGAAACGCCGGCCTTTTTGGAAAATATTCTTAGAATAACCGGTCCAGAATTCACCGTTGCTGTCGGTGCCGCCCTGCGCTGTTTGCAGGAGATATAAAAAATAAAGTAATCAACATATTTATTTACATTTTAAATTTTTGTAAAGTATAATTATGGTTAATTATGGCTCCTAATTTTCAATCATCGTTTATCCCCAAAGAGCCCGTGACCGAAGAGGTTTTTAAAAAGAAAAAAGCCGGCATATTCGGCGTGCTGGCTGTTTCTTTGTTTATTTCTTCAATAGTTATCTCGGCAGCGATGTATGTCTATAAAGGCATCATAAAAAGCGAGATTCAAAACCTTCAATCACAATTAGCCGAATCAGAAAAAAATATAGATAAAAAAACTATAGGCGATATGTCTCAATTTGCCAAAAAATTGGACATTGTCAAATCAATTGTCTATAAACATCAAGTAATATCAAACTTTTTAAGTTCCCTGGCTTCTTCAACCGTCAGCTCGGTTCAATTTACCGATTTTGCCTATAATAACGCCAAAGAGGACAGTCTGGATGTTACTTTGCATGGCAAGGCTGACAGCTATGCAAGCATTGCTTTGCAAGAAAATATTTTTTCCCAGAATAAGCGCTTTAAATCGATGTTATTTTCAAATCTGACTTTGGCGGATAAGGGCGAGGTTTCTTTTGATTTAGCCATTTCCGTTGACCCGCAAATTTCCGTCTATGCTCCGTAATTTATAATATTCAAAATATGAGTAGCACTTCAAAAATCGCATACCTAATACTTACTCTGGCTGTCGGATATATTTTTATATATCCATCGGTGGGGGATTTGTCCGCTCTCATGAGTGAAAAACAAAGATACAATGATTCCCTGGAGACAGTTAGCAATATTGAAGACAAAAAAAATGAACTGCTGACAAAGTTCAATGATATATCTGATGATGATAAAAAAGAGATAGAAATTATTCTGCCCAGTTCTTTGAATTTTATAAAATTGATTTCCCAGATTGACGCTGTGGCGGCCGGCAACGGCATATCAATAGATAAGATATCATCAAAAGAAACAAGCTCTTCCATTGGAAATTCAATAGAAGAAGCTCAACCCCAAAGACCATATCAGTCGTCAATTATAGAGTTTTCCTTTACCGCTTCCTATGAGAAATTTAACGCTTTTATGGATAAATTGGAAAAAAGCCTAAGAATTTTAGATGTAAAATCTGTAAAGCTAACCATTCAAGAAGACGGAGATTATTCATATAGTGTAGAATTTGAAACATATTGGCTTAAATAGTTATAATGAAAAATTTTAAAAATAAGCGCACTGTAATTTTGGTTGTAATCCTCTTGGGGCTTTTGGCGCTGGCTTATAAAGTTATGTTTGTCTCGCCCAGTGAAGATTTATCGGTTGATGAAAATATTGCGGCCAGTGAAAGGGTGGAGGGCATCTTGCGAGAGGTCGAAAATATAAATTTTGACACAAGCATAATGGAAGACCAAAAATTTAAATCTCTCAAGAGTATTGAAACTCCCTTGATATCATTGCCTATCGGCAGGAAAAACCCCTTTTCGGTCGTTTCCGGCTCCAATTAATATTCCAAAATCATGAGTATTTTAGATGTTCTTGTAAAACAGGGAGTCATTGAGACTAAAGACCTTTCTTCAATCAGGGAAAAAACTCAATCTTCTGGGAAAGACATTGGGGAGGCGCTTTTGGCTTTGGGAGTAAGTGAAGAAGATATTTTAAGGGCCAAATCCGAGTATTATGCTATGCCTTTCAAAAACATTGATATCTCTTCAATCACCAGCAAAGTTTTGGATTACATTCCGGAGGAAGCCTCAGTTTACTATCAGTTTGTTCCGATTGGAGTGGCCGATGGCGTTTTGGAAGTGGGAGTGGTAGATCCAGACAACATTTCGGCCCGTGACGCCCTCAATTTTATTTCATCTAAAGTAAATTTACCGTTCAAAACTTTCATTGTATCTCGAGATGATTTTGATAAAGTTATAAATTTATACAAAGGCCTTTCTGGCGAAGTGACCAAAGCTTTAACCGAACTGGAGACTGAATTTGTGACTGAATCTTCCAAGGAAGAAGGAGACCAGAAAGAAGAAAAAAAGAAAGCGCCTGAAGAATCTGAAAATGTAAGCGATCTTGGCGGAGGAGGAGAAAACAAAGACGCTAGAATTATTGAAAATGCTCCAGTTACAAAAATAGTGGCCACTATTTTAAGATATGCCATTGATGGCCGAGCTTCTGATATTCATATAGAACCGACTGTTTCAAATGTAAAAATTCGTTTTCGAGTGGATGGCATTATGAACACCAGTATTGTTCTTCCTTTGAGAGTGCACAGCGCGGTAGTAGCCAGAATTAAAATTATGTCCAATATGCGGCTTGATGAAAAAAGAAAACCGCAAGACGGCAGATTTTCCGCCAAACTAAACGAGAGAAAAGTTGATTTCAGAGTTTCCACCTTTCCCACTTATTACGGCGAAAAGGTGGTTATCCGTATTTTGGATCAAGAGAAAGGCATACGCCGATTAAGCGAACTGGGTTTAAGCAAGAAAAATCTGGAGCAGATTATGAGCGCTATTGATCGGCCCTATGGTCTCATTCTGGTATCAGGTCCAACCGGGTCAGGCAAGTCTACTACTTTGTATGCCATGATGAATGAAGTCGATAAGGACCATAAAAATGTGCTTTCTCTTGAGGATCCGATTGAATATAATATGGAGGGCATGAGCCAATCCCAGGTGATGCCGGAGATTGGGTATACCTTCGCTTCTGGTCTTCGCACCACTCTCCGTCAGGACCCGGATATTATAATGGTGGGTGAGATAAGAGACAAAGAGACAGCCCAACTGGCAATCCAGGCCGCTTTAACCGGCCACTTGGTTTTTTCTACCATTCACACCAACAATGCCATAGGAGCCATCCCTCGCCTGATTGATATGGGCGTAGACCCTTTCCTTATTGCTCCCACTTTGATTATTGCTATTGCTCAAAGATTGGCTAGAACTTTCTGTCCAGGCGCTGGTAAGCCGGTTAAAGTGGACGCAAGCATACAGATGATGATAGACAAGCAATTTGCGGATTTGCCGGAAGTTTACAAAAAAGAAATTTCGTTCGGCAAAGAGGTATATGAAATTTCTCCGGGGCCAAATTGTCCTAATGGCGTGCAGGGCCGGGTGGCCGTGATGGAAGTGCTTGAAATTGATAAAGAAATGGAGCGAATTATTCTTAAAAATCCGACGGAACAGGAGATTTGGAAATACGCCAGATCCAAAGGCATGCTCACTATGAAAGACGATGCTATCATCAAAGTTTTCAATAAAGTTATTCCGTTTGAGGAATATAATAGTTTATAGAATGATATAATGAATAACATGTCCGAAGAAGAAAAAAAATATACAATTATAATAGTGGATGACGATGATTTTTTGGTTAACATGTATGCCACCAAATTTGGTCATAGCGGTGTTTCAGTGGAGGCTTGCAAAACCGGAGAATTGTTTTTGGAGAAATTGCGCGCCGGGGCAAAAGCGGATTTGATACTTTTGGATATTGTGATGCCCGGCAAAAATGGCATAGATGTATTAAAAGAAATGCGCAAACTTAAATTGGGGGAGGGTATTCCTGTGGTAATGCTTTCCAACCAAAGCGATGAAAAAGGTATAAGTGAAAGCAAAAAACTGAATATTGCCGGCTATATAGTCAAATCAGCGGCCACTCCGTCGGAAGTGGTTGACGAAGTGTTAAGAATTATAAAAAATTCACACCCCTAATTTTATTTTATGAACGAATTAGACACTCTTATAGAACTGGTGGTTAAGGAAGGAGCTTCGGATTTGCATCTTTCTGAAGAAAGATGTCCATACCTTCGAGTTTCCGGCCAATTGGTGCCTCTTTCCAAATATCAAAAGTTCACCAAAGCTTCAATGGAAAATATCCTCAGCAAAACTCTTTCCGATTTAAAAAAGGATGCATTTAAAAATTCCCAGAGCGCCGATTTTGCCTACGGCTATAAAGGAGAAAGATTCAGAGCCCATATATTTTTGGACCAGCAAAAAATTTGCCTGACTCTGCGCCATATCCCCAAAAAAATTCCAACCTTGGCCGAGTTGAATCTGCCGGATAATCTGGAAAATTTTGCCAGATTGAAAGCGGGCTTCTTTCTAGTAGTTGGTCCGACCGGACACGGCAAATCCACTACTCTGGCTTCTATGATAGAGAGTATAAATAATGAAAGATTGGAGAATATAATTACCATAGAAGATCCCATAGAATATTTATTTACTCCCAAGAAATCCATTATCCACCAAAGAGAGGTCGGCATAGACACGCCAAGTTTCGGAGATGCCCTGCGAAATTCTTTCAGAGCTGATGTCAATGTAATAATGGTTGGCGAAATGAGAGATGCGGATACTATGTCTACGGCAGTCTCGGCGGCCGAAACCGGCCACTTGGTATTTTCCACTCTGCATACCAATAACGCCGCTCAGACGGTTGACCGCATTTTAGATTCGTTTAGCCATGACCAGCAGGACCAGATTCGCCTCCAATTGGCCGCTTCTTTGTCTGGCATCTTTTCCCAGAGATTAATTCCTAAAATATCTGGCGGTTTGGTGCCGGCCTATGAACTTATGATAAATAATGTGGCAGTCTCAAATCTTATTCGAGATAAGCGAACCCATGAATTAAATACAGTCATTGAGACCAGTTCTCAAGACGGCATGATTGATTTCAATAGGTGTCTGGTAGAAAAAGTGAATCGCGGGGAAATCAGCATTGAAAACGCATACTTGTATTCCACCAACCCGCGCTCTTTGGAGAAGATGCTATAACACCATGCTTTTTTCATATAAAACAATCAATAAAAATGGAGAAAGAGAAGAAGGCGACATAGAAGCTTTTAGCTTGGATTTAGCCATCTCCTCTTTGCAGAGAAGAGGATTGATTGTCTCCACCATCAAGCTAAAAGATGAAAGTGGTGGAGATATACTCCAAAAAATTCCTTTCTTAAACAGGGTTTCAAACAAGGATATTGTTATTCTCTCAAGGCAAATGTCCACTCTTTTTGAGGCTCAAGTTTCGGCCCTTCGTGTTTTTAAACTGATTGGCGCCGAAGCGGAAAATATTACTTTGAGAAAGCATTTGCTTGAAGTGGTTGATGACCTGCAGGGCGGCAGTTCAATATCGGCCGCTCTCTCCAAACACCCGGATATTTTTTCCGATTTTTATGTCAATATGGTTAAGACCGGAGAAGAATCCGGCCACATAGACCAAACTTTTTTATATCTGGCTGATTATATGGACCGCACCTACGAAGTTACATCCAAAGCCAAGAATGCTCTTATTTATCCGGCCTTTGTCATCTTTACTTTTATATCCGTTATGATTTTGATGTTTACGGTTATTGTGCCGAAAATCGGCGCTATTATAAAAGATTCTGCCCAAGAAATACCTATCTATACAAAAATTGTTTTTTGGGTGAGCGACTTATTTGTCAATAATTGGTTAGTGATGCTTTTGTTGTTGTTTGCTTTGATTGCGGGTGTTGTCTGGTATGGCAGAACCGAAGAAGGCAAAAGATGGATTTCAAATGCCCGGCTCCATATTCCCTATATAGGCGACCTTTACCGCAAATTGTATCTTTCCCGCTTTTCTGACAATATGAGCACCATGATTCTCTCCGGTATTCCGATGCTGAAAGCGATTGAAGTGACCTCTTCCATTATAGATAATGAAATATACAAAGAAGTTTTGAATGAATCTTTGGCTAAAATTAAAGCCGGCCAGGCTCTTTCAGCGGCGCTTGGAGAACGAAAAGAAATGCCAAATATGTTAATCCAGATGATAAGAGTCGGAGAGGAAACTGGAGAGCTTGGCAGTATTTTGAAAACCATGTCAAAGTTTTATCAAAGGGAAGTCATGAACGCGGTGGATACTTTGGTGGGCATGATTGAACCTATAATGATAGTGGCTCTGGGAGTTGGCGTCGGCATTCTCTTGGCCTCAGTCCTGATGCCTATCTATAATATAGCTTCAACCGCGTCATGAAAAATAAAAATTTAGGGTTTACATTAATTGAATTGCTCGTAGTCATTATGATTATAGGAGTTTTGTCTTCCATTATTTTAACCAGTCTTTCAAATTCAAGAGCCAGAGCTTATGATTCAAAAATAAAGCAGCAACTTAATGGTTTTCGCACGGCTACTGAAATATATTTTACTAATCAAGATCCAAATAGTTATAACACTACTGGCAATCTTATCATTTCTTGCGCTAATGGCATATTTAGCGATATCAGTTCTGAAAATGGCGCTCCGGGTTTGTATCTTGATTCGGCCAATCTTCCGGATTTTGCCATTACGGTTTGCGGGGCCAATGCTTCTGGTTCTGCTTATGCCGTCAAAGCTCCGCTTTATTCCGGCAATGAATATTGGTGCATAGACAACGGGGGTTTTTCTGGACTGGTAGCGGACGCGATAACTGGCCCTACCACTATTTGCCCATAATATAAGATATCCACATATTTGCTACTGATAGTTCTTTTATTGTTTATAATATAGAATAAGCTTAAGAGTTAAATATATAAGGTCGATTCAAACTTAAGCTTCTCTCTCGAGAGAGAAATTAGTTAATTTCATTTAAAAATATGTTTAAAAATCAAAAAGGTTTTACACTTATTGAACTTCTTGTCGTTATCGCCATTATAGGTATATTGTCTTCTGTCGTTTTGGCTTCTCTTAACACTGCTCGAGGCCGAGGCAATGATGCTAAAGTCAAATCTCAGCTTTCCGGCCTTCGTGCTTCTGCAGAGCTCTTTTACGACACTGCTGGCAACTATGGCGCAGCAACAGATCTTTGTACAGCTGCAATGTTCGCCGACACAGCTTCTGGTATGGCAACTTATGCCACTCAAGCTAACTACCCAACAGGGGCTACTCTGGCGTGTCATGCAATTCTTTCACCAGCAACCTATGCAGTTTCTGCGGTCTTGCCCGGAACTACTGCTGGTAACAATGACAACTGGTGTGTTGATTCCACAGGCGCTTCCAAATTCATAAATGATCCGTTGGCTGCTGGCGATACAGTTTGCAACTAATTCTAGTTAAAGTTATCTAGAGCAAAACACCCGAGAACTTATCAGAGGGTGTTTTGTGTTATTATTTAACAAATGCAATATTTTTTTCTGATTTTAATATTTTGGTTCGGGGCGGCTTTGGGCAGTTTTGTGGCGGTGATTGCAAACAGGCACAATACCGGTTTGCCTTTTTTAAAAGGCCGATCAATATGTTTTTCCTGCAATGCAAAACTTCAAAAAAAAGATTTAATCCCTATTTTTTCTTTTCTTTTTTTAAAAGGCAAATGCGGACATTGCGGGTCAAAAATACCCAAAGAAACTATTATCATTGAAATTTTGATGGGAGTTCTTTCTGTTTTAGCCGCTTTTAAATCCGGTTTTTTAGTTTCCGATTTTTCTCTCCGCCTCGCCACAGCTTTTAGCGAAGGCTGGTTGTTGCTAATTGCTAGCTACTTGTTACTGACAGCTATTTTCGCCAATATCCTGCTTATCTCCGTTTATGACTTGAAACACTTCATTATTCCCGACTCCTTTCTTGTTTCTTTATTCATTTTTTCTCTTTTCTATACCTTGATGCCGGCTACTGACTACTGGCTACTTATTAATATAATTTCTGGTATCGTTCTCGCCATACCATTCCTCCTCATATTTTTAATTTCCAAAGGCCGCTGGCTGGGTTTTGGAGATGTTAAATATATTTTGGTTTTAGGCTTTTTACTGGGATTTATTCAGGGCTTATCAGCCATTGTCTTGTCTTTTTGGATAGGAGCCGCCTTTTCTTTGATTGCTCTTTTTCTGAATCGACTTAAACCCCATATAAATTTGCCTCTCTTTAAAAATAGTCTTACAATTAAGTCTGAAGTTCCCTTCGGGCCTTTTCTCTCTCTGGGAATAATAATAAGTTTTTATTTAAATTTGGATCTGTTTCAAATTCATGAGCTCTTCAATATTTTTTAAAAATAAAAATAAAGGCTTGCCCCGCGAGGCTTTAGCGAAGTGGGGGTTTACTTTGGTTGAACTTATAGTGGTTATGAGTATAGCCACTGTTATTATGACTGCTCTGATTATCCAGCAGAGCAAATGGAATGACCGCTTGACGGTCAATACTCAAGCTTACGAATTGGCTTTAATGATTCGTCAAGCCCAGATTTATAGTTTGGGGGTGAGGGAAGATATGGCTGGGGGAGGCGGATTTGATGTGGGGTATGGGGTTTACTTTGATAAAGATTATGTTGATGTTAATGGTAAAATAAATAGGTATATATTTTTCGCTGATAAAAACAATGCAGATATAGGAAAATATGACGCCGGGGATGCGATAATTGAAACCAAAACTTTCACCAGGGGAGTAATTATAGACGAGTTTTGCGGAACAAAAGGCAATGGCCAAAATGATGACAGATGCGCGCCTGGCGCCGGTAATGTGGTTATGCTCAACATCACCTTTTTTAGGCCGGACCCTAAAGCCAACATACTTTTTTTGAATAATGGAGGTCAGTCAACCAATATCATTCCTCCCGCTAAAATTTATCTAAAATCTCTCGGAGGCAAGGAATATTCAGTAAATGTGGAGGCTAATGGGCAGATTTCAATAATACAAATTTAATGGCAAACAAACTAAAAATTAATGAAGGATTTACCTTGGTGGAGCTTCTTATCGCGGTGTCTTTGTTTATCATCGTAGCCACCATCTCAATGGGGGCCATAATCAGCGTTTTTGATGCCAACAAAAAATCCCAATCATCTAAAACGGTGGTGGATAATTTAAATCTTTCTATTGAAAATATGGTCAGGGTGGTTCGTTTTGGAGGTAATTATCATTGCGGTACCAGCGGCAATTTAAATACCCCGAGAAACTGCTCTAATGGCGATACTTTCCTGGCCACCTCTTTTAACGGCGATGTCATATCCTACGGCCTTTGCGGCGCTGAAATCAGGCGGGGAACAGGCGGTGAAAAAAATTGCAATCAAATGCCGGCCATTACTTCGCCAGATACTTTTATAGAGTATTTAAAATTTTATGTTTTTGGAGCTGAAGATTCCGGTATTAATCAACCATATATTATCGCTGTT
Source organism: Patescibacteria group bacterium (assembly GCA_038056395.1). Lineage (GTDB taxonomy): Bacteria > Patescibacteriota > Minisyncoccia > Phycocordibacterales > WO2-35-19 > WO2-35-19. The sequence continues at coordinate 43,327 of JBBUFS010000011.1, forward strand.
ATAAAAGGTCGTGTGGGAGCTAAACCGACCACTCAAACCGCGTTTTCCATAGAAACTTTAATATCCCAAAGAGCGCTTGATTTATGATAAATAAATTTAAAAAACAAGGGGGGTTTACAATGCTTGAATCTATCGTGGCTATTTTTATACTTTCCCTCTCCATATCGGGAGTTTTCTCGGCGGTCCAGCAAGGTCTTTCTCAAACCATAATAGCCAAAGACGAAGTCAAGGCTTTTTATCTGGCTCAAGAAGCGGTGGAAATAATAAGAAATAAAAGAGACAACAACCAGCTCAACAGAATAAGCACCGGCGCAGGTTATTGGCTTGATGGCATAGCCGGATCTCTCGGAGATCCATGTTTTAATCAAATATGCAGAGCTGATGCCACCGGTCCCGGCTCGCCCCCGGTTTTCCTTTATGCTTGCGGCATGTGGGGGGATTGCCCTGTTTTAAAACAAGACCAGAGCGCCTATTTGTATAATTATGCTACGGGAAACCCCACTAATTTTAAAAGAGAAATACAAATTGAATCGGTGGCCGCTGATGAAATAGCTGTTACCGTTAAAATCACATGGACCAAAGGCTTGGCAAGCAAGGAATTCAAAGTAAAAACCATTTTATTTGATTGGATAGATATATGAAAAACAAAGGCATGACATTGTTTATAGCGGTGGTAATAATGGGCATTTTGCTTTTTATCAGTTTTGCGGTGATTAACATTACTTTAAAGGCCACCCTGTTTGCCTCTTCCGGCCGGGATTCCCAGTACGCTTTTTACGCCGCCGATGCCGGCATAGAATGCGCCATTTACTGGGATTCCAAATTTGACAAATTTGCCACATCAACCTCGGGCGCTTCTATAAGTTGCGCCAATCCGGTTGTTCCTCCGCCGGACAATATAGTTGCCGGACAGACCATTCCCGGCAATGCGTCGCTAACCTTAATTGGGGGTGGCGGCGACGCAGATCAGACAAGCATTTTTTATTTCACCATGAATCAGGGTTTAAACCCGGTGCCCTATTGCGCCATTGTGACGGTAAAAAAATATTATGATGGTAGCCCAAAAATCCTCAAAACTTACATCAAATCTAAAGGTTATAACACCTGCGATACTTTCAATTCCAGAAGAGTAGAGAGGGGAATTGAGGTAACATATTAAATTCGTGGTAATATCTTAGGTATGAAAATACCTGATAAAATAAGGAAAAGGGCGGAAAACCTGCGTAAAATCATAGAGAAACACAATCATCTCTATTATGTTTTGGATAAGCCGGAAATAAATGATACCGCCTATGATTCTTTGGTAGAAGAACTGCGTAAATTGGAAGAAGAATTTTCCTCCCTAAAATCAGAGACCAGCCCAACCCAAAGAGTGGGGGGGGAACCACTTAAAGAATTTAAAAAAATAAAACACCAAGTATCTCAATGGTCATTTAACGATGCTTTTTCGGAAGAGGATATGTTTGATTTTAACAAAAGAGTAAATAGATTTTTGGGCAAAAATATTATTCCAACCTATACCTGCGAATTAAAAATAGACGGATTGAAAATAGTTTTTGAATATGAAAAAGGGATTTTAAAAAGAGCGGCTACCCGGGGTGATGGCGTTATTGGTGAGGATGTTACCAATAATATAAAAACCATAAATTCAGTGCCCTTAAAACTTTTGAAACCGATTGATATTATTGCGGAAGGAGAAGTCTGGTTGGGTAAAAATAATTTTAAAAAATTAAATGAGGAAAGAAAAAGAAAAACAGAAACTCTTTTTGCCAATCCCAGAAATGCCGCCGCTGGCACTATCCGCCAGCTTGACCCCAAAATTGTAGCCGAGAGGAAATTGGATAGTTTTATCTATGATATGTCCGCTATGCCACCAAGGACTGCCCTTAGGGGTGGGGCAGTTCAAGGGCAGTCCTTGGTGGCGCCAAAAACTCAAATTGAGGAGCTAAAATATCTGCAAGAGCTTGGATTTAAAGTAAATAAAAATTTCAAGCTGTGTCAAAACATAGAAGAAATAATTGATTTTTGGAAGTCATGGCAAAACAAAAAAGATAAAGAAGATTATCTGATTGACGGGGTGGTGGTGAAAGTAAATGAAATAAAATACCAAAATCTGCTGGGCTTTACGGGCAAAGCGCCGCGATTTGCCATCGCTTTCAAATTTCCAGCTGAACAGGTGACAACGGTGGTGGAGGACATAGTTTTACAGGTTGGTAGAACGGGAGTTTTGACCCCAGTAGCCCATTTGCGGCCAATATTGGTTGCTGGTTCAATTGTTTCGCGAGCAACACTCCATAACGAAGATGAGATTAAAAGATTAGATGTCCGCATTGGAGACACTGTCATTCTTCAAAAAGCTGGGGATGTTATCCCAGACATAGTTTCGGTGATGAAAGAATTGAGAACCGGCAAAGAAAAAGTTTTTATTTGGCCAAAATTTGTGCAAGATTGCGGCGGGACTGGCGAAATAGAAAGAATTACCGGCCAAGCGGCTTGGCGATGTAAAAATAAAAATTCTTTTGTTCAAAAAAAGCGCAAGTTTTATCATTTTGCCAGTAAGCAAGCTTTTAATATTGACGGTTTGGGACCAAAGATTATTAATGCTCTCCTTAATGCCGGACTCATCACTGCCTATGATGATATTTTCACATTGAAAAAGGGAGATTTGCTGGTGCTTCCAAGATTTGCTGAAAAATCAGTAGATAATTTGCTGGCCTCAATTGAAAAAGCCAAAAATTTAGCCTTACCAAGGTTTATCATTTCTCTTTCAATACCAAATGTGGGAGAAGAAACGGCTCTGCTTTTAGCGGAGAATTTTCAATTTAAAATTTTCAATTTACAAAAAGCAAAAAAAGAAGAATTAGAACAAATAGAAGGAGTGGGGCCAATCGTGGCCGAGTCGATCGTGAGTTGGTTTAAAGATAAAGAAAACCAAAAGGTGCTTCAAAAACTTCTAAAATATATAAAATTTATAGAAAATTCTTCTTCCTATAATCTAAAATCTACAAACGATAAACTAGCCAATAAAACTTTCGTCCTAACAGGAACTCTAAATAGTATGAGTAGAGATGATGCCAAACAAAAAATCCGCTCTTTTGGCGGCTCTGTCTCAAGTTCTGTTTCCAAAGAAACTGACTTTGTTGTTGCCGGTAAAAATCCGGGTTCTAAATATGAAAAAGCGTTAAAATTAGGCGTGAAAGTTATAGATGAAAAAGAATTCCAAAATCTTTTAAATATATAAAAAAATGTTATTATTCAAAGTATGATTTCCAAAGAAGAAATTAAAAAATTGGCTGATTTGGCAAGGATAGATGTAGCGGACGGAGAAATAGAAAACTTAAGGGGCGAAATGGACTCTATACTTGAATATGTGGGACAAATAAAAAAGGTCGCTAGGGAGGCAGTTTTTCCCTCTCCTGAACAAGGAGGGGGCGACACAATAGTGCGGGGTGAGGTCAATGTTATGCGAGAAGATACGAACCCGACAGAATCAGAAAAATACAGCAAAGAATTAACAGCTGAATTTCCGGATAGTGAGAATAATTATTTGAAAGTAAAGAAGATTTTATGACAATAAAAGAAGCAAGAGAATTACTTGATACTAAAAAAATCAATGTTAAAGAACTGACTGAAATTTGTTTAAAAAACATTGAAAATAAAAACAAAGAACTAAATGTTTTTTTGGAAGTTTATGATGATGTTTTGGAACAAGCAAAGGAGGCTCAAAAATTAATTGATTCCGGAAAGTCAAAAGAATTGACCGGCATTCCCTTGGCTATAAAAGACAACATTTTGATTAAAGGCAAAAAAGCCAGCGCCGCTTCTAAAATTCTTCAAAATTATAAAGCGACTTATACCGCCACTGCCGCCCAAAAATTGATAGACCAAAATGCAGTCTTAATCGGTCGCACAAATATGGACGAATTCGCCATGGGCGGTTCCACTGAAAATTCGGCCTTCGGGGTGACTAGAAATCCTTATGATATTTCTCGAGTGGCCGGCGGCTCTTCCGGCGGCTCTGCCGCGGCAGTGGCTGCCGGTATGGCTTTGGGAGCTCTCGGCTCCGACACCGGCGGTTCGGTGCGGGAACCGGCCAGTTTTTGCGGGGTGGTGGGGATAAAACCGACATACGGAGCCGTTTCCCGTTATGGTCTCATGGCTATGGGATCATCACTTGATGTCATAGGCCCTATTTCAAAAAGTGTTTCTGATACAGAGATTATTTTCAATGCAATAAAGGGGAAAGATAAATTTGATAGTACGAGTATCGATCTAACCTCCCCAACCCCTCCTTACATTAAGGAGGGGCAGGAGAAAACAAGAATTGGGGTGCCGTACAGCATTTTGGAAGGAAAAGGCATTTCAGAAGAAGTAAAGAAAAATTTTGATGAAAGCATAGATAAATTAAAAAAATTAGGATTTGAAATTATAGATATTAAATTGCCAAACATAGACAAATCGCTGGCTGTTTATTATATAGTGATGCCCGCAGAAGTTTCTTCCAATATGGCAAGATATGACGGCATCAAATATGGTTTGTCGGTGGACGGAGAAAATTTAATGGATGTTTATAAAAAAACCAGAAGGCAGGGGTTTGGCAAGGAAGTCAAAAGAAGAATAATTTTAGGCACTTATGTTCTTTCTTCCGGCTATTATGATGCTTATTACGGCAAAGCTATGATGGCCAGGAAAATCATCCGCAATGAATTCAACAAGGCTTTTGAAGAAATAGACGCCATTCTTACTCCAACAGCTCCATCTCCAGCTTGGAAAATAGGCGAAAAAACCAGCCCTTTGGAAAATTATTTAGCTGATATATTTACGGTAACGGCAAATATTGTCGGTTGTCCGGCCATCTCTTTACCATCAGGATTTAGTGAAAATAATGGCAAAAAATTGCCTCTTGGCATACAATTAATGTCATCACATATGTCTGAAAATATTTTGTTTGAAATAGGAAAGAAATTCTTGGGTGAACAATTTTCGTAATTTTTGTTTATTTCGCATAATTTTCGTATCAATGCCCCCTAAAGACAAAAAAAAAGAAAAACCAGCCGGCTGGAATTTTGATCTGCTGGAAGGTCTTGTCATACTGCTTTTTTTGATGGCCATTTTGGGAACTGTTGTACCTGTTATATGGAGTTATTTGACTTCGGACGAGCTTTCTTTTTATGGTTTTAAGTTGTCCGGTATCATTAACTTTTTTAAAAACAATATTCAATTTTTTAAGACCTTGGGTTTTGTGACAGCGGGCGGAGCCGCTCTTGGCACTTTTATATTTACCAAAAAAGCTGACGCTGTCTGGCGGGAAGAAAAAGCGAAAATGTATCCGGAAAATATGCCAGCAATTTCTTCGGCAAGTAAGCCAACTAAAAACCCAATGACAGAAAAATGGGAAAAGATAATTAAAAACTCTGAATCTCAAAATCCTTCCGATTGGCGTTTGGCAATTATAGAAGCCGACATCATACTGGACGAACTTTTGGATAAACTTCAATTGCCGGGGGATACTATGGGGGAAAAACTGAAGGCGGTGGAAAAAAGCGATTTCACCACCATAGAATATGCTTGGGAAGCCCACAAAGCCCGCAATATGATTGCTCACGAAGGCAGTGATTTTCTTTTAAATCAAAAGCAAACCCGCCGCATCATCTCCCTCTACGAAGCGGTTTTCAAGGAGTTCAGTATAATATAATTGAAATTGATATAATCCAACGGCAATAAAACTTGTGTCCGAAGAGGCGAAATTTTTCCAATTCGTTCATAAAATTATATTTTCTTGTATTCAACGCCTATTTTCCAAACACCTTTCTCTAAAAAAGCTTCAATGGTTTGACGAATAGCTTTGTTTATAAGATTTGAGTGAGAAATCTTTTTTGATTTGGCATATTCAATCAGAGTAATAATTTTTTTATTCTCCAAATATGCCAATCTTTTATGATAACTATTCGTGAGTGCTTTGGCCACAATTTCTTCCATTATTTTCGTACTGCCATTTTTATCAAATTCTTTGAATGCATCATAATATTTTGTACGATCTATAAATTTAATGTTGATAGGCACATAACCTTCTCTAATAAGCAGATAATTATTTAGGACACGACCAATACGACCGTTGCCATCTATAAATGGATGGGTGTATTCAAAAGAAAGATGCAGTTTTGCGATACGCTTTACAATACTTTCATTGCTGCCAGCGTTATATTCTGCGAGCATTTTTTCTAATCTCTCTAAAATTTCTTGTGGCGCTGGAGCGATATGACTTCCGACACGCACAAATTCTTTATCTTTTCTAAATCTTCCGGCAATATCGTCACGAATATTTGAAATAAGCATTTTATGAAGTGAAAGAATTACATCAAGAGTCAATTCTTGTTCTTTTGAGTGCTTATCAATATATGAGACCACTCGCGCGAGATTTTTGGTTTCAAAAATCTCGCGTTCGCTGATATACCGATCGAGATCAATCTGAAGCAATATCTTTTCTGTTTCCTCAAGTGTAAGCGTGCTATTTTCAATAGCATTAGAGTTGTACACTTGCTCCGCAATCTCTGCTTCACTAACAAGCTTAATAAGCGCTTCTTTGTCGATAGAAGCTTTGTAGTATCGCCCACGCAATATATTGATTTTCTTAAATACCGCAGGTGTCTTTGCCATATACTCCAAGTATAGTCATTTTCACGCTTTTGTCAACATAATCGTGAAAAACTGTGGTTTTTTAGCATTTTTTCACGCTTTTGACTACAATTCTATTTTTTCTCTTGTTGCGCCATAGTTTTAGGCGAAGGTTGGGGTTGAGCTGGTTCTGGCTTTGACGCGCCAAAGCTTTCAGCGTCGGCGGTAGTGGGTTGTGGTGCTTCGTCTAGCATATTTAAATTATAGCAAATTTAATTTTAGATTTTACCCCATCTTAATAAGATTGGTCTTTTATAAGATCTAGTTGTAGAATCTGTTTGCTCAATTTCTATTTCCGAATAAAATTTGTCCCCGTCTGTATTTGTATAGTCAAAATGTAAAATTACAATTTCTTTTGGTTTTAATTGGTTATGGAAACCAAATACTGCCACTAAGCCAGAATTTCCAGAACGAATGTAATCAATAGGACCTGTAAAATTCCACAAATTATTAGGTAAAGAATTAAAACTATTATTCCTTTCCGTAATATTCTTTGCCATATCTGTTCCAACATTTCTTATATAAATATTTGGGAATTCAGACTCGATAACAATCTTTGGACTTTTAGAAATCCAGTATGTTTTGTAGGTATAGTTAACGGCAAATATTGTAAGAAAAATAGAAATAGATCCTAGAATAATTGTGATTATTGTGTCCATTATTTAAATTTAATATTATTAATTTTTTTATTAAATTAATTTATTTTTGTAATGCAATTATTGCTATCATAAGAGCACCGAGAGCAATTATATTGGCGATAATACCAATCCAAAACTCAACTTTTTTGTACCATGGTTTTGTCATCTCATTCGCCATAGTTTTAAGTGCTTTTGTAAATTATATTTCAAATTCTGAACTTCCCAGCGATGCAATCATTGGCAATAGTGTTGGAGAGATAGCTTCCGTAAGAAATGATATTTGGTCATAAATTGATATTCCATTATTGGGCTCAACTTTATTTTTGTTGTTTTTTTGCTGATTATTTTCGAAATCAAGAATTGAGATTCCTAGTAAAACCATTCCATATCGATACCTTGCTTCTAGTATTACCGGATCTGTTTTACTATCCCCCTTCATTTCAGTTCTCAAAAAAGAATTGTCTATGTTTATAAAGAAATCATACCCGTTTCCTTCCCCGGCATTTCTGACCTTTAGAGCGCTGTATTCATTAAAGTTAAATTCCTTATAGTCCTCTTTGTTCCAATCTTCCCTTTTTATATCTACAACATTTGGAACATCTAGGTAAGATTCTCTCTGTCTGTCATTTCCTTTTTTGTCACCGGGAGGATTTTTCCTGTGTCCATTTTTTGACCCATTAGTCACTTGCTCTTTTGTAATCTGTATACAAAATTGACCTGCAAATGGATTAATTTGGTTAATGTCAGAAACTTTTGTATCAAAACATAAAATATCACCAGCTTTTGTATTTTCTGGAATACTTATTGTTAAGGTCGCCAAACCGTTCCACAGGTTCATCGAATAATCTTTTATTGCCTCACCGCCAAGTTTTAAGACCAGTTCTCCGGGATCTTTATCTCGATTGAAATAATTATTTTCTGCATTTGTTTCGTATTGAATTCTGAACTTATGATTTATGGGGCAGCTCTTTGGGGTATCATTTGTATAGCTTTTTACAGGCTTAAAATAGGTAGGGAATTCTCTGCCTTTAAATTCTTCCTGCTTGGTTACCCCTTCGGTATTAAATGGATTTTTGATTCTTATGCCTCGCAAGAAAAGATTGGAGAGTGTGGGAGATTTTTTAATAATTTTCTCTAAAACATCTGCCAAAGGTTTAGAATCTTGAAGCCTATCTTCTATTGCTTCTTTTCTCCGCCTATTTTGTAAATCTTTCAAGCCACTATGGTTTTTAATGATATCCTCCATTTCCTTTTCAATAGAGAAACGAAAAGGTGTTTCCGCCAATCTGTCACGGCTAGGCATAAACAACTCTTCTTGTTTTCTTCTTGATATTTTGGTGCAGTTGATTGTTATTAAAATACTGTCGGACAAGTAGGACATACCTACCGCATTGCGATCAAAAAATGTTTTTGGTAAAAATCCATGTGTCTGCCCGTTTATTGAAAAGACAACACCTTCACTAGTGGCATAATTTTCTTTTTTTCCTTTTTTAAAAACATAAATTGAATAATCTAATTTTTGTCCCTCAACAGTCATCTCTCCGGTACTGGGCGTTTGAAACTCTATTTCAAGATTTTCACTTTTGTCTTCATCCAAACGAACACTTAAACCGGCAAGAGTTTTGTCGTGGGAGTGCGCTCTATAATCTCTGCGCTCGAACATTCTTATCGGCAAAGCGATATCGGGCATTAGAAGTGCAAGACGGTAATATAAATCAAATCCGATAAATGATCTTAAATTTGAGCCAATTTCGTACTCGTATAGTTTAATGTAGGTTCCAGATTCAAGAAAATTACCAAACACCTTCGGATAGGGACCTGGTAACAATGCGAGTTTGTCTGCTGAAAAAGATAATATTTTGTCATTTGGTGCAAGGTAGGTGTAATGAGAGCTTTTTTCACCTTCTTTTGGGTCCTCGCGTCTTGCCACAGTTACACCCCACAATTCTTTGGTTTCGTCATTGTCTTGTATCTGTATATCCCGTTTTGAGATCACAAGCAATAATTTATATTCCGAACTACAAAATCTTAGGACACCACTTCCCCCCATTCCAAATTTACCCTGAACAAAAGGGATTTTTATTTTATTTCTTTTTGTCAAAGACAAAAGAGTTTCCGGCATACCATTTGGCGTTTGTCCTTCGCCCTTATCTATAATCGAGAACGATGGTTTTATCTTGCCGCCAGTTGCTACAAGTAAAATATTTTCTGCAAGAGAAGTTCTTTGTCTTTCATCAATACTTGATAATTTTCCGTTATAAATATCAAAAAATTTCTTTTGTGCTTCAGCAATACTTTGCGGAGCGTCTTTACTATCTGGTTTAATTCCTCGTCTTAGACATTCCCTTGTCAACACCGCATCTACTGAATTTACAAGCTTTTCAACCAATGCATTGTCTGGACTACTTTGTTGGTTTCCAATTGTAGAATAATTCATTGGGTCATTGCCGTATTCATGCCACACAGAACCGTCATTCCAAAACCCAGACTTTTTTAGAATATTTACGACCTCTTTCTCCGTATCTGCTTGAGCAAGAGAAAGAGCTAATTTTTTAATCTCATCATTTTTCATAGTCTAAATTCTTTGTTTTTAGGAAAGTGAAATTTTGCTTTTGTTTCCCGAACTCGACGCTCAATTTCGGAAAATATTTTATTCACCTCTTCTTCAGAATAATCATATGCACTCCGGTTAGCACAATTTCCTAAAACTTTTAATCTCAACAAAACCAAATTTGTGCGTTGTGTTGCAAGCCTTTTAAACCTTCCCCTTTTTTGTTCTCTGTTTTGATCCATAGCAATTAATATAATCTATTACATAAATAAAAGCAATATGTGTAAGGATATACTACCCTTACATACAAGTCAACACCCTTACTTGTGGATAAGTGTAACGAACAAATTTTCGCCAAAAGTATTTTTCTGCTGAAAAATCTTTTCGCCACACCTCGCACCGTCGCGCTCCGGTCTTGCACTGCTTCAAGTTTTCGCAGTTCACCCTCGTCCCACCACTCCTTAACAGGAGCTGTCCCCACATGTCAAAGATGCCCTTTGACACTATCTTTTTGTGAAGTTTCGTGATTTCGTTTATTATGTTAATTTAATTTTTTGCAAAACTCTCAATGAGTCTTGCGGTCGGGTCCCAACCCGACCTCACTCTCAATATTTCAACCCGCGCAAACCAGACCCCTCCCATTAGACAAGGGGAGGGGAATTTTCCGTAAGGAAAATGGGGTGAGGTCTGAAAAGACAATGGAGTTAAAATCGTGGCTGCGTAAAATTTGCTACGCTCATCACGCGGTTACTTAATTGCAAACATAAAATCGAGTTTTCAATAACTGGATTTTATGTGCAATTTGCGTGTTACCCTCTACGACCAAATCCGAACCTTTTTCAAGTCACAATGTTAGCGCACGCTCCACGCGCTGTGTTATTTTTTCCTTTTGCATACGCTCCATACGCCACTAAATTCTAGAAAATGAATTCCGCTTGCCTCGCTCCGCTCGGCTCTGCCCCTCGCCCCCACCAAGAATACTTCTCATCTTTTCTTTAACGCGGGGTTATTAAAATGGATGAGTTGGTGGGGGCTCGGGTCGGACTTTTTCTTTAAGGAAAAAGTAAGCGGAATTCTCGGAACGGCTCAAATGGCAGGAAATGAGCCGTTGCTTGTAAGAGAATGGTCCTTGAAGAATTTTGTCCCCAAAGAATTATCCTCAATGTTTCTCACTAAATTTTTGAAAAGAAATATTTTTGGGGACCAAGAATTAAATAGGAAATAAAATTTTTCAACCACCCAAAAACAGCAGGAACAAACAAGAGTAAAGCAAAACCAATATAAATTTTACTAAAAATGTCTAATTGCGGGACCATAATCATATTGCCTACTGTAGACATTTCTATTATTGAATTCGGATTATATTGTTGCAATGGAGATTCCTTAGTTTTTATTGATATTGAGTCAAAAAGATTAGATAAGTCATTTTGTTTAACTGTTTTGATTACATTTTCCTTTTTATATTCAATTTCCTTGATTTCTCCATGAGATACAATCTCCAATATAGAATCAGTGTAAGCCAGTGGTGGTTGTGCACTTTTAGATTCAAAAACGAGCTTATAATTATTTATTATTAAAATATCAAATTCTAATAATCCTATTCCAATTCTATTTGTAAAAGATCCCATCAATTTATCAAATATATTTTGTCTTCCAGAATCACTTAATTTTAGAATCTTTTGGGTTTGTACATTTTGGGACAGAAATGCCAAATCTGTAATCACAGTAGGAGTTGGGGTGAAATACTGACAAATTAACACAAATAAAACAGACCAAATTGCAAAAGGTAAAATAAAATTTTTAATATTAATCAATATAATATAAATCTGATTAGTTCGCCAAACACGTTTTTAAAGCTTTTGCTTTTTCTGTAGCGGCGGTGCAACCGACCATAAATCCAGCCTTATCAATTGATCCATCATAGCCATTACCACCATTAGTAGGATATACAGCCTCTGCTCTTTTCTCGCAATCAGGTATTGAACCATTGTTACCATATGCTGTGTAGATATAATCAAATCCTTGATTCTGAACACTTCCCGCACCCTGATAAGGCGATGGGAAAATTTTATACGAATCACACTTATTTGAACAACTAACAGGAACAGCTACTGTATTTGTGAAGGTGTAAGTATAAGGAGGTTGATAATTATTGTATTTTGTCGGCTGAATATTACCGAATTTTGAAGTCAAAGTAATTTCACCAACACCTGGAATGAGAGACAATTTGACATTTGATACCGTGCTTTTTTCAAAGGAATTTCCGCCACCAATACTTTTTTGGATTACTCCATACTGCCAGTCATCGCCAGAAACAGTGAAAGGAACAACCAAATCATTATCAGAAGAATTCCACTGAAACTCACAAACTGGTGTCCCAAAAGTTATAGCTGGAGCAGTTGGTTTGGGCGGAACATAAACTGGGGCTGGAGTAGTATTTTGTTGAATTTGCTGAATACTTGTTAGGGTTGATTCTTGTGTTTGGTTTTGTTTAGCGATTAATTCTTGCAAAACTTTTATTTGATTTAACATCTGCGTAATTTTGTCATTTACAGATGGTGTTGAAACTAAACCCGTTTCTAATGCTTCTTGCTGATTTGCGGAGTCCATTTTTGTGGCGAGTTCTGTATTGATTTTTTCACGAGTCATTGGACCAACAAATCCGGTGGTAGGAAGTCCTACACTTCCTTGGTATTTAATAACGGCACTGTTTGTTAAAGAGAAAAAATTGCCAGTAGCGTTTGAAACTAAGAATCCTTTATCTACTAAAAACTCTTGAAGTTCTATAACCTCTGCTCCAGTAGCACCATATTTAAGATTTGCGTCTATTGAGGCACTGGCAAAAACAGGAACAAACAGAAGCGAAATTAAAAGTATCTTTTTCATATTCTTATTGTTATTTGATTAAGTACTAATACTATCCCTCTTTTGAGATAAAAAAGCAATAGGAAGGGGTTATCCACA
>JBBUFS010000012.1:0-27041 GCA_038056395.1 Patescibacteria group bacterium
CGCGGAAGATGTTGTCAACAGCGCGACCATGTTTCAGGATGTTGATTCAGGTATGGCCCAATATACCGACCCGAACAACTATCCATCGCCTGCCACTATTGACCTCAGATGCTCTTCAACCGCTGACGCGTTTGCGATAAGCGCCGCCCTTAGCGATGTTGGCGAATTTTGGTGCGCTGATTCAAGTGGTGTTTCTAAACAGCTTTCACCAGCTGACGACTTGCACACCACTGCCCATCCGGACATTGACACCACCTGCGATTAAAATAATTTATTCTCCTTTTTTGTGCGCGCGGTAGGGCTCGAACCTACGACCCCCGAGGTATAAGCTCGGTGCTACTACCAGCTGAGCTACGCGCGCAACAATTCTAGAATAGTATAAATTGAACAAAATTTCAATTTTATTCCATATGCACTGCATTTTTTGAAACTAGATATTTGGCGAGCAGGGGATAATTTTTTAAGTCGGGATCTTTTTCAATCAAAAGGCGGGCTTCCAAACGGGCGGCCTCAACCATTTTTATATTTTTAAGAGCTTCCATGGCTAAGTCGGAAACGCCCCACTGCTTGGCTCCGGCCAAATCGCCGGCGCCTCTCTGTTGCAAATCCGCTTCGGCCAGTTCAAACCCGTTTTTAGCTTTTACAAAAGATTTAAGCCGGCTGATTGTTTTGGCTGACTTTGATTCCGCAAAAACAAAACAATAAGGTTTATAGGAACTTCGGAGGATTCTGCCTCGGAGCTGATGAAGCTGGGCCAAACCGAATCTTTCCGCGTTTTCAATTATCATAACGGTGGCATTGGGCACATTCACTCCCACTTCCACCACCGAAGTCGCCACCAAAATATCAATTTTTTTATCCTTAAAATCTCTCATTATTTTTTCTTTTTCGGCTGGTTTTAATTTTCCCGTGATTGCTCCTACTTTGAATTCTTTAAAAATTTTATTCTGCAATCTTTCTGTTTCTGACTTTACTGATTTTGCATTAATAGCCGTTTCCTTATTCGGGTCGGGGTCGTTTATGCGTGGACAAATGACAAAAACTTGTCTGCCCGTCTTAAGCTCCTCTCTCACTTTTTCATAAATTTCTTCTCTTTCGTGAGACAAAACAATTTTAGTTTCCGGCATCTGACGGCCTGGAGGCAATTCGTCAAGCAAAGATAAATCCAAATCTCCAAAAATAGTTAAAGCTAAAGTGCGGGGAATGGGGGTGGCTGTCATAGAAAGGAGGTGTGGGGCAATATCGTGCTTTCTTCTCAACTGCATTCTCTGTTTTACGCCAAATCTGTGTTGCTCGTCTATTATTATAAAAGCTAAATTTTTGAATTTAACTGTTTTCTGGATGAGGGCGTGAGTGCCGATAAGTATAGGTATTTCTCCATTTTCCACCCATTTTAAAAGCTGGGGTTTTGAAATTTTGGTGGATTTTTCGCGGTCGCTCTTGGATGGAAATTTTTTGGCTCCGCTGCCGGTAATCAGCCCGACTGGCAGTTTGTATTTTGCAAAATATTCTATAAAAGACTCAAAATGCTGTTCGGCCAAAATTTCAGTTGGCGCCATGTAGGCGACTTGCAGATTTCCAAATTTGCGATCTGGAGGCGGAGTAGAAACTACGGCAAAACTGGCCGTGGCGGCCACAGCTGTTTTGCCAGAGCCGACATCTCCTTCAAGCAGGCGAGACATGGGATGGCCGGTTTTGAAATCGTTCAATATCGCTTCTATTGATTTATTTTGGGCTCTGGTAAGGGGAAAAGGAAAAGTTTTTATAAATTCTTTCATTTCTTTTTCTTTTTTTTGGATTGTAAAAGATTTCTCTTTTTGGGCGATGTATTTTTCTTTCTGCCGGTCAAGTTGGATGAAAAATATTTCCTCAAAAGCAAATCTTTTTCTGGCTATCTCGGCGTCTTCTTTTTTGCGGGGAGCGTGTATCCAAATCAAGGAAGTTTTCAAAGATGGCAAGCTGTATTTTTTTAAAATTTCTTCCGGTATTGATTCTTCCAGATTTTTCAATACCCCGCTTTTAAATATTTTTTGAATGGCGTGATAAATCCAATTTGAAGAAATACCTCGGCTTTCGGCATAAACAGGGGAGAGATTAAAATTATCTTCTCCGGAAAAAAGAGAATCGCTTGTTCCATCCGGCATTTGAGACACTTTTTCTATTTTGGGGTTTGAAAAGTAAATCTCTCCGTTCTTTTTGACAGAAACTTTACCTTCAATTCTTACTAACATTCCTCCAAAAAACATTTTAGCTATATAAGGTTGACTAAACCAAATAATTTTTATTTTTCCAGTAGAATCTTCTATTTCTGCCGTTGAAATAGGCACTTTTGATCTGAAAGTTTTAGCTGTTTTCAATTTGGATATTTTGCCAAACACCACCGCGTTCTCCCCAACATTTAAAAATTCTATGGCTTTAATCGCGCCGGCTTCTCCGTATCGAGTCGGGAAATATCTTAAAATATCATCAACTTTTTTTAGGCGCATTTTAACCAGCGCCTTTTTTTGAAAAGGTGAAAGTCTAAAAATGATTTCAAGAGGCGTGTCTAAACTAATCATGGGGTGGTTGTGGCTGAATTATTTTCAACCCTTTTATACTCCACCGGGTCGGGATTGTAAATGTAAAGCAGTCCTCCGAGAATGAAAACTACAACGATGAATATGAGAATAAAAATTTTGTTGTTCATCCCAGCGGAAGGAGTGGGAGTCGAACCCACAAACCGCTTTTTACACGGTTACGGTTTAGCAAACCGCTGGCTTACCATTCGCCGCACCCTTCCTTCGGCCCGCGAAGTTTTATACGAAGTGGGCCAATCCCCATATTCTTGCACGAAATCAGGCTTTTATCAAAGATATTTAAATTTGACTCTTTGGTCCGGATTTGTTAGCTTTAAGGGAGCCCGAGAGGGTGTTTTAATTGATTTATTAGAATTTATTAGATATGGCGAAAACTTCAGTCATAGCAAGGTCTCAAAAAAAGCCGAAATTCAGCTCTCGGATTGTTAGACGATGTTTCAAATGCGGCCGAGGCAGGGCTTATATGGGGGATTTCGGCCTTTGTCGGATATGTTTCAGGGAGTTGGCCAATGAAGGCCGGATTCCGGGAGTAAAAAAATCATCATGGTAGGCGACCCGATAGGAGATTTTATAATAAGAATAAAAAATGCCGGAAATGTGCGCAAAGAGAACATTTCAGTGCCTTTTTCGAAAATGAAGCTGGCTATTGCCGAGTTGCTTTCAGCGAAGGGATATATTGGCGCTGTGGCCCAAAAAAGCAAAGGCAATGCAAAATATTTAGAAATAGCTTTACTTTATACAGAAAATGGAAAACCGGTAGTTTCAGATGTCAGAAGAATATCAAAGCCTTCCAGACGTCTGTATGAAAATGCCAAGAATATCAGGAAATTCCGCAGAGGTTTCGGCCTTTCGGTTTTTTCCACTCCTAAGGGCATTATGGGGGATATGGATGCCAAGAAGAACAACCTGGGAGGAGAATTTTTATTTAATATTTGGTAGTTTTCGATAATCTCGCTATAAACAATGAGCAGAATAGGCAAAAAAGGAATAGTGATACCGGAAAGAACGGAAGTTTCAATAAATTCTGGCGTTGTTTCGGTCAAAGGCCCAAAGGGCTCTTTGGAAAGAAGTTTTCGCCCTGACATTTCTATTGGAATTGACGGTCGGCAAATATCACTGGCGGTTGCCAAAGAAAACAAACAGACCAAAGCTTTGTGGGGGACTTATGCTTCTCACATAAAAAATATGATAAAAGGAGTGAACGATGGCTTTGAAAAGAAGCTTATTTTAGAGGGAGTGGGATATAAATCTCAG
This sequence comes from Patescibacteria group bacterium, assembly GCA_038056395.1. GTDB lineage: Bacteria > Patescibacteriota > Minisyncoccia > Phycocordibacterales > WO2-35-19 > WO2-35-19. Next base: position 3,831 of record JBBUFS010000012.1, read on the forward strand.
GTAAATAGCGACAAATTGATATTGGCTCTGGGTTTTTCCCATCCGGTGGAAGTGGAAATACCGGCGGGTTTAAATGTTAAAGCCGAAAAAAATCTTTTGACGATATCAGGCATTGACAAAGAATTAGTTGGCAGTTTCAGCGCTAAAGTAAGGGCTTTAAAGAAGCCGGAACCTTATAAAGGGAAAGGTTTTCGTTACCATGATGAAATTATTAGAAGGAAGCAGGGCAAGAAATCTGTATAAAATATGGATACTAAAATAAAAAAAATACAAAGGGGCAGAAGAAGAAAGCGTATCAGAGCAAAAATTTTTGGAATAAGCAAAAAACCAAGGCTTTCCGTTTTCCGGTCAAATAAATACATAACCGCCCAGCTCATTGACGATGCCAAAAGTGTTACGCTGGCTTCAGCCACCAGTAAAAATATCAAAGGCAAGAGCGTTTTGGAAAAAGCCGCAGCGGTTGGATTGTCAATTGCCGAGCAGGCCAAAGCCAAGAACATATCGGCGGCGGTTTTTGACCGAGGGGGCTATCTTTACACCGGGTCCGTTTCAGCTTTGGCGGAAGGAGCAAGGAAAGCCGGCCTAAAATTTTAAATGAATAAAATAGTATGATAGATAAAGAAGAAAAAATAATAGAAGAAGAACTTATCCCGCAAAGCGATAGCGAAGTGAAAGGAAAAAAAGAAGAAGCGGTAATAAAGAGCAGGCCTTTAACGCCGGTGGCCGGTAGTTTTAACATGGGCAATAAAGATAGGCACAAGAATGAGCGCCGACCGTCTAGAAGGCCGGAAAGGGTCAGGCAGGAATTTGATAATAAAATCATCAGCGTTAGAAGAGTGACCAGAGTTGTTTCTGGCGGCCGCCGGTTTAGTTTTAGCATTGCCATGGTAGTTGGCGATAAAAAAGGAAAAGTGGGAGTGGGCATAGGCAAAGCCGGAGATACTCCAATTGCCATAGACAAAGCCATGCGCGCGGCCAAGAAAAATGTAATTAAAGTTTTTTTGACTAATAAAAATTCAATTGCTCATCCGGTGGAAGCCAAGTATTCCAGCGCCAGAGTTTTTATAACGCCGGCACCGGGCAAGGGCATAATCGCCGGCAGCGCGGTCAGAGTGGTGCTTGAACTGGCCGGCATTAAAGAAGTTTCCTCTAAAATTTTTTCCAGATCTAAAAACAAGCTGAATATTGCTAGAGCCACCATTAAGGCATTATCACAAATTAAAAATGTAAAAATCAAAAATCAAGATGATAATGCAAAATAAAAAATTAAGTAATTTTTTATTTTGATATTTTAATTCTCAATTATTAACATGCAATTCCATAATTTAAAGAGGAATAGATCAAATAGAAAGGCCAAACAAGTTGGCCGGGGCGGCACCCGCGGCAAGACTTCAGGCCGCGGCACCAAAGGCCAAAATGCCAGAGCTGGCCGAAAGAAAAGGCCGGAAATGCGGGATATAATAAAAAGACTGCCAAAACTTCGTGGCCGAGGCAAAAATTTCCTCAAGTCCAGATTTGAAAAACCACTTGCCATAAATCTTTCCCGTGTTAAGAAATATTTTAAAGAAGGAGAAGAAATTAATGCTAAAACTCTTTTAGAAAAGGGTCTTATAAAAACAAGAAACGGCAAAGTGCAAAAAATAAAAATTTTAAATGGCTAATCTTATTCACAAAATTAAATTAGTGCTGGGGGACAAAACTTTGAGAGGCAGAATTTTATTTACTCTTTTTGTTTTGGTTTTATTCCGCCTGATGGCGGTCATACCGATTCCGGGCATTGACCCTTTGAGATTGGAGCAATTTCTGTCTGGCAATGATTTTTTTGGCTTGCTGAACATATTTTCCGGCGGCGGCCTTTCAAATCTCTCCATCATAATGCTTGGAGTTTCTCCGTACATCACTTCTTCTATCATTATGCAGCTGATGACTGTTATGTTTCCAAAACTCAAAGCCATATATCAAGAAGAGGGAGATGCCGGCCGGAAAAAATTTGCCCAATATTCAAGGTTGCTTACGGTGCCTCTGGCCTTAATGCAGGGATACGCTTTTATCGCCCTGCTTCAAAATCAGGGTGTTTTGGCTAAGCTGGCCACTTTTGATTTGATAACAAACCTGATTGTTATTGGTACCGGCTCTCTTTTGTTGATGTGGCTTGGCGAACTGATAAGTGAATTTGGCGTCGGTAATGGCGTTTCCCTCATCATCTTTGCCGGCATTGTTTCCGTTTTGCCAAGCTCCTTAAGCCAACTTATTTTCTCTTTTGATCCTTCACAATTGCCGGCTTATGTGGGCTTTTTGGCTGCCGCTTTGGTGGTTATCTGGGGGGTGGTAATTATAACTGAAGCCGAAAGGCCAATACCAGTTACTTATGCCAAGCAAGTGAGGGGCAATAAAGTATACGGCGGAGTTTCCACTTATCTGCCGTTAAGAGTAAATCAGGCCGGCGTCATTCCCATCATTTTCGCCCTTTCCATTCTTCTTTTCCCTCAGATGATAATGCGTTTTCTGTCCAATGTAGACAACGCTATAATCCAAAAAGTTTCCGCTTTTATACTTTCTCTTTTATCAAACCAGACTTTCTATGGAGTGGCCTACTTTCTTTTGGTTTTTATTTTCACCTATTTTTATACCGCTATTACTTTTGACCCGGATTCAATATCCAAAAATCTGCAAAGAAGCGGCGCTTTCATACCAGGAGTTCGTCCCGGTATTTCCACTTCCGCTTATATTGCCAAAACCCTTTTTCGTTTGACCATGATTGGGGCGCTCTTTTTGGGCATCATCGCGGTCTTGCCGCTGGTAGTGAAAGCCTTCACAGGCATCAGCGCGGTGGCTGTCGGAGGCACCAGCTTGCTCATTGTCGTCTCTGTCGTCATTGACCTCATAAAAAAGGTAGATGCCCAAATTTCCGCGAGAGAATATTAAAATATAAATACAAATGGCTCACCCTGTAATTGGATGAGCCACTGGATGAGCTATCGGATTCGCCGGGCTCGTAGCTTGGCCAAAACTACAATAAAAACAACTCCCGCGGCGATCCAAAGTAAAGATTTCAACAAGATTTCCATCTCAATTTCTCCTCTGCTTCAAATTATATCATATTCAATACAAAAAAGTCAAGGAAAATGAAAAATGTGTTGAGGAATAAGGAGATTTTAGACTAGTTGGATTTGTTTACCGAGGGCGGTGGCGATACGACTTATGGTTGAGAAAGAAAGTCCCCTTTTTCCACTTTCGATACGGGCGATTACAGATTGTGGCATATCAGCTTTCTTAGCGAGTTTTTCTTGGGTCATTTTTTTAGATAATCTGGCTTGTTTAATTTGGTGAATCATGTTTAATCTGGCTACTTCTTTTTCGTAACCATCTTTGAATCCTTTTATTTTCATTTGTTTTTTGAGCATATCCTCAAAAGTCACAAATTTCATTCCTTTAATTGTAATTGTTTTCATATTTTAATTAGTAATTAATTTATAATGTTTTTCCGCTATGTCTATTTCGTTTCTCGGCGTCTTGTTAGTTTTCTTTATAAAAATTCTTACAAAATAAACAATTTCTTCATGAATAAAAAATATTAATCTAAACTTTTTAATCCTTAATTCCTTGATGCCCCCTTTTAACTGTTTTATATAGATGGAATCAAATCTTTTGTTTTTCAAGGCCTCAATGGTTCCAGATATTTTATCTTGGTCATCGGGTGGTAAATTAGACACAAAAGCTTCAATATTCCTAAGCAATATTATTCTGAATTTATTTCCCATTCTTTAATTATAAAGAAACCCCCACTAAAATCAAGTATAGCAAATTCGCTATATTGGTGTCAAGCGGTTTACTTATTTCTTTTTTTCATTTATCCTTAATACATAATATTTAACCCATAATACATAATTTATGCAGCCTCAAACTTTTATATTTTTTGGACCATCGGGTTCGGGCAAGAGCACTCAGGCTAAACTTTTACAGGAAGAAATTAAAAAGAGAGATCCTGAAAGAAATATTCTTTACATAGAAACAGGAAAAAAATTCAGAGAATTGGCAGAAAGCGATTCTTTTACCGCCAAAGAAATTAAAAAAGCAATAGAAAATGGAAATTTACTTCCAGAATTTTTGCCTATATGGGTTTGGACCGGATTTATGATGGATAATATAACTGGCAATGAGCATATCTTTATGGATGGACTTGCGAGGCAGCCTAAAGAGGCGCCAGTTTTGGATTCGGCCATTAAATTTTATAAAAGAGAAAATCCATTTGTTATCTCCATAAACATTTCTGATGAATGGGCAACAAAGCTCCTCAAAAACAGAGGCCGAAGCGATGATAATAAAGATGAAATAAAAAAAAGATTGGATTGGTATCATGAAAATGTAATACCAGCCATTGAATACTTCAAAAATAATTCTTATTATAAATTTATTCCCATCAACGGCGAGCAAACCATTGAAGAAGTGCATAAAGAGATAATGAAGAAGATGGATTTATGATTAAATACAAAACAGAAGAAGAGATAGCCGTTATGCGGGAAGGGGGAAAAATTCACGCGCGGATTTTGAAGGAAGTGGCTAAAAAAGTTAAGCCGGGAGTTAAGACTGATACACTCAATACTTATGCCGAACAGCTCATTGATGAAGCCGGCTGCACCGCTTCCTTTTTGGGCTACCAGCCATATGACGCTAAAAAACCTTTTCCAGCCGCTCTTTGCGTTTCCATAAACGAAGAAATAGTCCACGGCATACCAAACGACGGCAATGAAAGGATTTTATTTGAAGGCGATATTGTTTCTTTAGATATGGGTTTAACTTACCAAGAACTTATCACAGACGCTTCCGTTACGATACCGGTGGGTAAAATAACTAAAGAAGCCCAAGTTCTTATACAAGCGACCAAAGAAGCATTGGATAAAGGCATTAGGGCAATGCAACTTCACGGCCATATTGGAGATATTGGAGACGCTATTATGCAAGTAGCTATGAAATATAATTTGGGCATTATTGAAGGGCTGTCTGGTCATGGAGTGGGCTACATCGTGCATGAAGAGCCATTCGTCCCGAATCGAGCTAAGCGGGGAGAAGGTCCTGAGCTCTGCGAGGGATTGGTCATCGCTCTAGAACCCATGTTTTCTTTGGGTAGTCGAGATATAAAGAGGCTAAGCAATGGCTACACTTTCATCACTCGCGACAAATCTCTCTCGGCTCATTTTGAACACACGGTGGCGGTAACCAAAAATGGTATTGAAGTTTTAACAAAATTATAATTTTTATTTATGAATCATCCAAAACAAGAAAAAACGCTTGTTATTATAAAACCAGACGGAGTACAAAGAACTCTGATAGGTGAGATTATTAACCGGTTTGAAAAGTTGGGGTTGAAATTAGTGGCCATGAAAATGTGTGTGCCGACTGAGGAGTATGTTGAAAAACATTATACTTTGGATCCGGAATGGCGAAGAATTACAGGAGAAAAGAGAATAAAAAATGCGAAAGAAAAAGGGGAGGTTTTGAAAACTGAAGATCCTCTGGAAATAGCGGCTGTCATTTTGGAAAAATTAAAAAAGTATATGACTTCGGGACCGGTAGTGGTCATGGTTTGGCAAGGAGCCCATTCAACAGAGCTGGTGAGAAAGATCGTGGGCGGAACAGAACCAAGGTCTTCTGATGTCGGTACCATAAGAGGGGATTATGTTTTGGATTCTTACATTATGGCCGATACTGATGGCCGGGCGGTCAGAAATTTGATTCACGCTTCTGGTACGACAACCGAAGCCGAAAAAGAAATAAACCATTGGTTTAAGCCAGAAGAGCTTATAGATTATCGCTTAATTCAAGAACAAATTTTGTATGATGTAAACTTGGACGGGATTTTGGAATAAAGAAATGACCCCGCACTTTTGCGGGGCCGTGTCGCTTTTTGTCCAATTATGTCCTGTTTTTTTTTGATCTGAATCCAACGGTTTTTGGCGCTGTCTCCGGAGGCTCACGGCCAGAGCCAGAGCCAGCGCTAGCCGCCAGTGCGGCCAGGGGGGTGTTGGCCACCTGCGCCATAATGTGCAGCGACATGCCCTCGGCCTCTTTCAAGAACCTCAGACCGCGGTTGGTATGGTCAAAATCCACCTTAACCCAGTCGCCGGGGGCAACCTGGTCCGAAGCGATCAGGTTGGAGATTGGCTGAACCACTAGACGTTCGATTGCCCGTTTCAAATGCCGTGCGCCATAGCTAGTGTCAGTTCCCTCTACCAGCAGATGCTCGCGGACGGCATCGGTCACGGTGAATAGGAATGACCGGTCGCCCCAGGAGTGGAAGACGCGCTGCTGCACCATGCGCAGCTCAATGTCCAATATGCGGCGCAGTTCCCGCGTACCAAGCGACTTGAAAACGACAATCTTGTCCAGGCGGTTCATAAATTCCGACGTGAACTTTCGACGAGCAGCCTCCATAGCGCTACGGGTCACCTTACCTTCCGTCTTGCCGTCAAGTCCCTGACCAGTTTGTGCCGGTTTGATGGTAGGAAATCCCAGTTTGGGACTCATAATGGAACTCATCTCACCGGTGCCGAGGTTGCTGGTCAGGAAGATCATGGCGCGGGAGAAGTCCACTTTGCGGTTGTCGCCGAGGGTGAGTGTGGCTTTGTCAAGGATCCCTAGCAACAGATTCCACAACGCATCGCTAGCCTTTTCAATCTCGTCGAAGAGAATGAAGCTCACCTTGACGCGCTCCGTGTGGTACTGATTGATTATCTCCTGGCTGAGCAGCGGATGCGTTTCCCGGTGGCCCAGATACCCCGGAGGGGAGCCGATGAGCTTCGCAATCTCGTGAGAATGCTGGAATTCCGCGCAATCGATCTTGATCAGCGCACGCGCGGTCCCCACCAGGATTTCGGCGGTGGCTTCGACGATGCGCGTCTTGCCCGAGCCGGTCGGACCGAGGAACAGGAAGTTCCCAATCGGTCTGTCGGGCGGACTAAGCGCTGTCTGGTACATCTGGTAAATGTTCACGATCTGCTTGATCGCCTCGTCCTGGCCGACTATGAGTCCGCGCAGACTTTCTTCTAGTTTCTGCGCCTCGCGGCCTATTTTCGTTGGATCTAATGCTACTGCTGCTACCGCTGGCATATTTCCCTTTCTTTGACAAAAGACAATGTCTAATCTGTTTATATCAACATTTACATCTGATAGCAAGTATCCAGACTTTTCTAAGTTTGATACAATTAAAACAGGGTTGCTTGGATATTTTCTAAGTTGCGCATATTCAGGGAGGCCGACTTTTTTCAACGTAAAGTTGGAATCGGGGCCACCCACCTAATATTTTTCAATTAGGGAATTATCTCAGGCAGCCCTACAAAAAACATCTCTTCGACAAGCTCAGGGTGTTTTTTGTTATAATTAACTAATGCTAAAAAAACCCCTTTTTATTGAAATGTTTGTTTTGCTGATAATAGTTGGTACGCTCCATTTAATTGCCAATATCTTTCACCTTTACTGGTCTGTTTATGAGTTTGATTCTCTGGTTCATTTTATTGCCGGTGCTGCTCTCTCTTTATCTTTTCTCTGGCTCTATTTTTATTCTGGTTTTTTTAATTCTCAAAAAAGAAATTTAACAAAATTTTTAATCATTTCTATTTTAGGCGCAATATTTATAGTCGTATCCCGGGAAATTTTTGAACTTTTGTTGGGAGAAGCATTAATACAAAAGTCAGAATATCTTTATGACACTTCGCTTGATTTAATAATGAGTTTTTTGGGTGCAATAGCGGGGTCTTTTTATGCTCATTTAAAAGAAATTAACCTCATCTCTTAATATGCAAAATCCAAAGCTTACATTTTTTGGCGCGGTAGGTTCAACAACGGGAGCAAACATAATGCTTGAATTTGGTAATCATAAAATTTTAGTAGACTGCGGATTTTTTCAGGGAACAAAAAATAATGAAGATAAAAATTTTGGTAATTTTAAATACAATCCATCTAAAATTGATTTTCTTTTAATTACCCACGCCCACATAGATCATGTTGGAAGAGTGCCTAAATTAGTAAAAGAGGGATTCAGAGGCCAAATAATTTCAACTATTGAGACCATGGAACTAGCTCGGCCAATGCTGGAAGATGCATTAAAAGTAATGCGGGTAAAATATCCAGATAAAACACTTTTTGATAAAAATGATATAGAAAAAACTTTCTCTCTTTGGCAAGGCAAAAATTATGAAGAGAAAATTGAATTATTTAAAGAATGCTTTTTAGAAATGCAAGACGCGGGGCATATTTTGGGCTCGGCTATTTTAAATATTTCGTGCAGTGGTATAAAAATTGCTTTTACGGGGGATTTGGGTAATTCACCTTCGCCTCTTTTGCCTGATACAGAATTTCCTAAAAACGTTGATTATGTGGTGATGGAAAGTGTTTATGGAGACAGAAATCACGAAAGCAAGGAAGAAAGAAGAAATAAATTAAAACAAGCTATTTTAATTGGTATAAAAAAAGATGGCACAATAGTCATCCCCGCTTTTTCTATTGAAAGAACCCAAGTCTTTCTCTATGAAATAAATAATATGATTGAAAATAAAGAAATTCCGCCAACACCTGTTTTTTTGGACTCGCCTCTGGCTGAAAAAGTGACAGATATTTATAAAAAATACCAAAAAGATTTTAAGGAGTCAGTTAAACAAGAAATAAGAGCAGGCGATGATATTTTTATTTTCCCGGGATTAAAAATTGTAAAAGATGCAAAGGAGTCGGAAGAAATAGAAAAAACGGCGGGAGCCAAAATAATATTGGCTGGCTCGGGTATGTCAGAAGGGGGCAGGATAGTGAATCATGAAATGCATTATCTGCCGGACCCCAAAGCGACAATTATTTTGGTTGGCTATCAGGCTGTAGGTACTCTGGGGAGAAAGCTGGAAGATGGGGCCAAAGAGATAACTCCCCCAACCCTCCCTTACATTAAAGGGGGGAAAACAGAGAGTAATTCTGGCAAGATAAAAGTCAGGGCTAAAATAGAAGTTATAAAAGGCTATTCGTCACACAAAGATTCGGAACACATGCTTGAATTCGTTGAAAAAACAAACGAATCCAAAAAATTAACAAAAGTTTTTGTAATAATGGGCGAACCAAAATCTTCTCTCTTCCTTACTCAGCGCATCCGCGAATACCTTGACATTGACGCCGTTTATCCGGAGGAGGGAAAAGAGTATGAATTAAAATAATTTACCTTGCAAACTCTATGGTTCTTGACTCGCGAATGACAACCACACGAATTTCACCCGGATATTTGAGTTCATTTTCTATGCGGACGGCGATGTCGCGGGCTATTTCCTTGGCTTGCAGGTCGTTTACTTCAGTCGGAGTGACGAATATCCTGATTTCCCTGCCGGCCTGCAGAGCGTAAGCTTTTTCCACTCCGGCGAAGGAAGTGGCGATGGTTTCAAGCTCGCCCAGTCGCTTCAGATAATTTTCCACACTGTCCCTTCTGGCTCCCGGTCTGGCGCCAGAAATAGTATCTGCTGTTTGAACGATATAAGATTCCAGAGTGGCATAAGGATATTCTCCATGATGGGATTCCATGGCCCTGATTATTTTTTCATCCGCGCCAAATTTCTGCAGAATTCTGCGGCCTATTTCTACATGGGTGCCGGCGATTTCGTGGTCTACCGCTTTGCCGATATCATGGAGCAAAGCCCCGGCCTTAGCGACAGCCACATTAGCTCCTATTTCGGTCGCCAACATTCCGGCGATATGGGACATTTCGATTGAATGTTGCAGGACATTTTGGCCATAAGAAGTGCGAAAATGCAGTCGGCCCAATATGCTTACAATTCTAGGATCAAGATTGAAAACTCCGCATTCATAGGCAGCCGCTTCGCCTTTTTCTTTCATTATTTTATTTATTTCTTGTTTGGCTTTTTCCACCATTTCCTCAATTTTAGCCGGCTGAATCCTACCGTCTTGAATCAAATTTTCCAGAGCCACTCTGGCTATTTGCCTCCTAACAGGGTCATAGGAAGAAATGGTGATAAGACCCGGAGTATCGTCAACTATCACTTCTACCCCGGAAACTCTTTCAAAAGCCTTTATATTTCTGCCCTCTTTGCCGATAATTTTACCCTTTATTTCATCGGAAGGAATAACAACGGCAGTGGAGAAAACTTCAGAGGAAACAGAATTAGCCAGCCTTTGAATTGAAGTGGTGAGAATTTCTTTAGCTTTTGAATCAATTTTTTCAGAGCCCTGGTTTTCCAGTTTTTGCAATCTTACCGTAATATCTTCTTCATATTTTTTTTCTATTTCTCTGATTAAAAAATCTTTGGCTTCCTCTTCGGTCAGATTGGAAACTTTCTGCAATTCGGCGTATCTTTCTTTTTCCAAAACTTCCGCTTTTTCCCTGATGGCTTTTATTTCAGAAACTTTTTCCTTTACTTGTTCAATTTCTTTGTCTATATCAAGTTGTCTTTTATCCAAAAATTCCTCTTTTTTTATGAGGCGATCTTCGGTCTTTTTGATTTTTTCTTCTTTTTCCTTAAATTCTGTTCTGGTTTCTTTTAATGTTTCTTCCGCCTTATTTTGAGCTTCTTCCGTAATTTTCTTAGCTTCTTCTTTGGCGTGAAGCTCCATCTGCTTGATGCGAAGTTCCACCGAGCCGCGCTGACCCAAGGAAATAATCCATCTTAAAAAATAACCAAAACCAACACCTACCAAAGCCGCCAAGCCGGCAAAAAGCATTGCTATTTTTAATGACATATATTCTGCTGTAATTCCGCTTTATTTTATAGTGGCGAGAGATTTATGCTTGATTTTGTTGGAAAATAAAGACATTTTTGATTTTTATACGAATCCTTCACCGATTATTGACGAAATTACTTGATTTAATAGTAATGCAGACATTATACAAAATTACAAAATTTTGTCTACAATGCCGTATTTTTTGGCTTCGTCGGCGGTCATAAAAAAATCGCGCTCGGCATCATTTTCTATTTTGGAAAGTGGTTGGCTGGTGTTTTCAGCCAGCATTTTATTCAGATTTTCCTTAGTTTTTAAAATATGTTTAGCTGTGATGGCAATGTCTGTGGCTTGGCCTTCGGCGCCGCCGATTGGTTGGTGAATCATTACTTCGGCGTTTTTCAAAATAAATCTTTTGCCTTTAGTACCAGCCGAAAGTACCAGGGCGGCGCCGGAAGCAGCAATGCCGACACAAAAAGTGGAGACATCCGGCTTTATAAATTTCATAGTATCAACGATAGCCAGAGTAGAGGTGACTGAACCACCGGGAGAGTTTATGTAAAGGGAAATTTCTTTTTTGGAATCTTCCGATTGCAGGAAAAGAAGCTGGGCGATAATAAGGTTTGCCATAGTGTCTTCAATTGGCCCGCCCAAAAAAATAATCCTGTCTTTTAAAAGCCGTGAATAAATATCATAAGCCCTCTCTCCGTTATGTGTTTTTTCTATAACCGTCGGCACAAGTATTGAATTTTGGGGGTCTTTTTTCATATAGTGGCATTATAGCACGTTATTTCTAAAATCCTAACTCCCCAAACCCCGCTTAATTTAAGCGGGGATTTATAGTGTCAAAATTGCATTTTGACTCTTTTTTTAATTTCGGAAAGAATTTTTTCCAGAACTTTTTCTGTATCATTTTCCACTTTATCGTTCCAAAATCTCACAACATGAATATTTGAAGCTTGTAAAATTTTTTCTCTGTCCCTGTCATAAATTTTTAATTCATCTTCATTATGTTGATTTCCATCAAGTTCTATTCCAAATCTAAATTCCGGGCAATAAAAATCTAGAATATATGCTCCAATACTAAATTGTCTGTGAAATTTCAATCCATGAAATCTTCTACTACGAAGCAGTTCCCACAACTTTTTCTCCGCGTCTGTCTGATTAGTTCGCAGCTCTCTTCTACGATTTTTCAGAGATTGATTGTTAAAGTTATATTTATACATAAATACATTATAACCCAACTCACCTACAACGAAATCCGTTGGAGGGCGGATTTTGTTTGTGGTTTTTAAATAAAAAGTGTGCGAAGCACGCCATAAATCCTCTCTTAAATTAAGAGAGGTTTGGTGAGTTAGGTTTCCAATATTTTTAAAACTTCGGAGTTAAGGAGGATGGTAGCTACATAAATGCGAGCGTTGGTTTCGGAAGCGTTAGGATAATGCTTCATAACTTCCTTGATTTCATTTTCTAAAATTTCTTTGTTGGGTTCCAGTTTTTCTGTCTCAGCAATTTTATTAAATATAAGCTGGATTTTGGCTTTCTTTTCTGAACTTTCTCTCAAATCTTTTTTTATGTTCTCTTCAGTTTTCTTTGCTTGTGTTAAATAATCTTCAAATTTGCCCCCCATTCGCACAATGTCATCTTTCATTTGAGCCAAAGATTTTTGAATTTCACTTTCCACCAAGATCTCCGGCAGTTCTATTTCTGTATTTTTGACCAGTTCTTCCATAATGCCCGCTCTTTTCTTTTCTATATTCCTGATTTTCTTTTCTTCAATAATATTTTGCTTCACTTTTTCTTTAAGTTCGTCTAGGTTTTTAAAATTGCCCGCTTCTTTGGCAAATTCATCATTAAGTTCAGGCAAATCATCATCTTTTATTTCTGCATGGTCATGCCCTTTATCTTCCGGATTGTTTTTATGATAATCAAAATGCGCTTTATTTTTTCTTATTTGCAAAAGCACATCGTTTATTTCTTCTTCGCCCGCCGTAGCTTCAGCGGAGGCGGGTTTCGTGGTTATTTCTTTTGAAATTTTTCTATAATCCGGCAATTCAAAATCCGGCATTACTGCAAAAACCGCCTTAAATTCAACAGGATTTCCCAAAGCCAATTTGGTTATGGAAATTTTAGGCTGGCCGATTATATCCAATTTTTCCTGCTCTATTATTTTTAGATAATGCTCTTTTAAAAGCAGGTCAGTCGCTTCTTCCAGTATTTTTCCTTCGCCCACTTTTTCAACTATAATATTTTCAGGCGTATGGCCTTTTCTAAAACCGGGTATTTCTATTGAATCGCAAAACACCCCAATCGCTTTTTTGCGGGCGAAACCTAAAAAAGTGGCAGGTAGCGACACCTCCATCTCCATCTCCGATTTCGGCAGTTTTTTTATTTTAACTTCGTACAGCACCGAGCTAGTTTACCAAAATATTTAATTACTGCAACTCTGCTTCAATGGCGGCGGCGCCTTGGTCAAGATTGTTTAAGTCAGTGGCGTTTAAGTCCGCTTCTATTGAATTCAAATTGTCAGAAGCGCTTTGTTGATTCAAAGAGGTGGTGATATTGTCGCCAGTTTCAGTTGGGGTGTAAATATTTTGGTCTGACCTTGTTTTTAAGAAATACAAGCCAGCTACTACTATGAGAGTCAGAATAATAATAACGGCAATAAGGGGGCCAATTGACTTTTTTTCCGCCTGATTTGGCATTGGAGGCATTTGGTTTGGATTGAATGTGTCCATATTTTTGAAATTTTTAATTTATAATTTTTTTAATCCTCAATTTTAGTAGTGGTGGCAGTAGAAGTCGCAGTGGTTGAATTTCTCATTTTATTGTCTCCCGGCTTGAGATTTTCGACCACATTTACTAAAGCGGCATGAGCTATTTTTATATCTTCTTTAGCTCTCTCCATCTGCGTTTTTATATCCTCAAATTCTTTTTTAATGGCTCCGGTGGTGCTGGCCAACGAGCTAATACTGGTAGTGCTGGCAATATTTGCCACGCTTATTTTAGCCGTTTCAATTTTAGATCTGGCCACGGTCAGGAGCTCCTTTGCTTCTATAACATCAATATTTCTGGATTCTATTTTAGTTATTCTTGATTCTATTCTGTCCGCTAAAGTTTCAAGCCTGTTTGTGGCGGCTTCGTATCTGGCGACGACATTTTCAACAAACTTATTTATCCTCTCTTTTATTTTGTTTACAGCATTTTGCCTTCTTTCCTCAACAGAATTCTTGATAGATTCTTTCTTTGCGTCTATCTCAGATTTTATAGTTTCTTTGTTTGTTTCAGCAAAAGATAAACTCGGCAGAATCATTAAAGAAATCACAATCAAAAGCAATAATTTATTTTTCATATATTTAATTTTATTAATAAATAAACACATTAGAACATTTCCTATTATACTACATAGTTTTTTATTCAGCCATCTGCAACTCTTCTCCTTTGGTTGATTTTATATCAATGCGCCAGCTAGTAAGCTTAGCTGCCAATCTGACATTCTGGCCGCCCTTGCCGATGGCCAAAGATTGCTGATCTTCAGAAACTACTACATTGGCCTGATGGTTTTCCCCATCTATTTGGACGGAGACTATTTTGGCCGGCGAAAGAGCGTCCTCAATAAACTCGGCCGGATTTTCTGACCACTCTATAATGTCTATTTTTTCTCCTCCGAGCTCACTGGTAACGGTAGCTACTCTCACCCCTCTTTGGCCGACCAAAGAACCCACCGGGTCAATATAATTGTCGTTTGTTGCCACCGCCACTTTGGAGCGCGAGCCAGCTTCTCTGGCCACCGATTTTATTTCTATGGCGCCATTAGCCAGTTCCGGCGCCTCATTTTCAAAAAGTTTTACCAGAAAACGCGGGTGGGAGCGGGAAAGGCGAAGGGCCACACCCTTGAGGCCGTCTTCTACTCGATACAAATAAGCTCTGACTCTCTCGCCCTGGCTGAATCTCTCGCCCGGTATTTGCTCCTCGTAAGGCAGAATGCCAACCGCTCTGCCAACATCTACAAAAATATTACCCCTTTCAATTCTTTGGACCGTGCCGACGATAATGTCTCCTTCCCGTTCTCCAAATTCTTTAAGCACAGAATATCTCTCGGCCTCTCTGATTTTTTGCATAATAACCTGCTTGGCTGTTTGAGAGGCGATGCGCCCGTAATCTCCTTTTGATTCAAGGGGGAAAATTATCTCGTCTCCCACTATCACTCCCTTTTTTATTTTTTGGGCGTCAGGCAATAAAATATGATGCTCCGGATTAAAAAGCACCCTCTCGTCATCTTTGGCCTCTGCCTCTTCCAGGGCTTCTCCCAATGATTCCTTGTCCATAAATACTTTTGAATCGTCCACCACAATTTTTATTTGATTCATTTCCACCGACCCGGTGCGCAAATCAAAACTGGCGCGGATTATTTGGCCGCGTTTGCCGTATTCTTTTTTGTAAGCGGTGGCCAAAGCCATTTCAATAGCTTCAATCACTTTTTCTTTTGGGATGCCACGTTCTTCCTCCAGCTGGTCCAAAACCGAATTTATGACTTTTAAGTCAAACATATTAACAAAATTATACGAATAAAATAACTCAGAAAGAAAAAATCCGCTTTCGGGCGGAATATCAATCTTTCAGTATTGTTGCTATTATATACCCAAAGCAATAAACAAGTCAAGCTTTGTTTCTAAATGCTATTGCCGTATAATTTATTATATGGAATCCAATTCTCAACAACAAATTAATCCTAATTGGCCGCTTTATCGAAAAAATTCAGGACAAGAAACAATACCCTCCGATTCTCTTCCCGAAATTGAACAATCTTTTGGGGGGCAAAACGGATTAGTAAAATTAAATGCTATTCTGACAACAATAGAAACCGACCAACCGGAAGTAGAAACTAAGAAATTTAAAAAAATTCCTGCAATAAACGGAGCCGCGTTTTTGGAAAATATTACTGATGAAAAAGTTTTGGCGCAAAAAGAAATGGTAAAAGAAACAATTGCAGAAAAAACTCAGGCTCCAAATCAAATTCCAGAAATTCCCAAGTTTTCTGAAAGCAGGTTAACGAGAGGAGTTTTTGAACCCGTAACTGTTCAACCTCAAAACAAAGAGCCCAATAAGCATGAAGTGCAAGAGGGAGAAACTTTGCAGAAAATTATAGAAGAAAAAATTAAAAATAATTAAATGGGTATTTTAAATGATCAATTTAAAAACATGACCCCGGCTCAAAAAACTTATGTTTTGAGCATGTTGATAAATAAAATATATAAAAATCCAACGGACTATGGGTTAAATGAAGACGAGGTTTTAAGAGTTGGAAATAAGTTGGATTTCTCCAAACTTTTTGAAAACACTGAAGAATTAAAATCAATTTTTACAAAAGCCAAAGAAACTATTGTTGAAGGTGGTCTGCAGGAGAAATTGATTCTGGAAAATAATAAAAAAATTGCTGAATGGGTAAAAAGATCCGAAAACTCCTGGGTAAAGCTGACCAACGACAAAGTGGCCGAAATTTTGGCTGTTAAACCAAAAGAGGAAATTATTTCCGAACCATCGCTGGAAGAACTAATCAAACCAAAAACAGTTATTGAAAAACAAATACACAGAGAAATTGAAGATGCCAAACAGAGGTTGCAGGTTTTGGAGGGAGGCAAAAATCAAAGCGGGGTGAGGTCAATGATGGGCGATGCTTCTTTGGGGCGGGAGACAGAAGATGCTTTTAGAAATGAAATTGACAGCATATACGGCAAGAGCGGTTTATTGGGAATTGGCAAGGTTGCAGGAGTAAACACCAAAGAATGGGGAGAAATGGCAAGACTTCCAGCCGGCAAGATAGTAGAATATTATACAGGCGATTCGGCCAAATCTGGCCTACCTGCCGATATAGCTGAAAAATTATCAAAGTCCAGCCGGCATGAGGCTTTCATGGAGCAAGCGGTCGGACTGATGGAACAGTCAAATAGAGCAGTCAAGCCGTTTGAGAATGAAAACATGGAGCAGTTTATCAGACGACTTGGTGGTTATGTTTTGAGAGCCCATTTACAAAAAGTGGCATAAATTTTAAATTATGGATGAAAATTTTAAAAAAAAAATAATAAAAGATTTTGGGCTGGAAAATATAGATTCCCGCGAGCAGGAAAAGATGATTGAAAAAATAGGCAATCTGCTTTTTGAATCGGTGGTGGAGCGGGCGGTAGACATAATGGACGAGAGCGTTATGAATGATTTTGAAGAAGTTGTTGCCAATGCCGGCAGCGATTATCAAAAAATAATTTCTTTTCTCAAACCCCATGTTCCCGGCTTTGATGGAATAGTTTCCGAAGAACTCTCCCGTCTGAAACGCGCCACCTCCGGCATATTTGCATAAAATTATGCTTTTGGTATAATGCTAATCATTGATTAAAAAGAGCGCTTTTAATTTTGCGCTAAAAATTTATTCGTTATTTAATTTAAAATTATGGCAGAAGCATTTGATCGTTCCAAGCCCCATGTCAACGTCGGTACTATCGGACATGTTGACCACGGCAAAACAACTTTGACCGCCGCCATTCTTAAGATTCTTGATATGAAAAAGGCTGAAGGGTATGGCGCCCGGGTTGAAGGTGTTGATAACATTGACAATGCTCCGGAGGAAAAGGCCAGAGGCATTACTATTGCTTTGCACCACAGCGAATATTGGACTCCTCAGAGACATTATGCCCACGTTGATGCTCCGGGACACGCCGATTACATTAAAAACATGATTACAGGCGCCGCTCAAATGGATGGCGCTATCTTGGTGGTGGCTGCCACTGACGGAGTGATGCCTCAAACCAGGGAGCATATACTTTTGGCCTATCAAGTGGGAGTGCCTAAAATAATAGTTTTTCTGAACAAGTGCGATATGGTGGCCGAACAGGACTTGATTGATCTAGTTGAAGAGGAAATCCGCGAACTTTTGACCAAAAATCATTATGATGGCGCCGCCACTCCTATAATCCGCGGCTCTGGATTGAAAGCTCTGGAAGCCAAGGGCGCGGATGATGAATGGGCCAAAAAAGTTATTGAATTGGTCAATACCATTGATACTTATCTGCCCACTCCGGTCCGCGACCTTGATAAGCCGTTCCTGATGCCGATTGAAGACATTTTTTCTATTGAGGGCCGAGGCACAGTCGTGACTGGCAAAATTGAAAGAGGAGTCGTTAAAGTGGGCGAAGAAATGGATGTTATCGGTCTTAGAGACGCTCAAAAAACGACTGTCACCGGCATTGAAATGTTCAACAAACAGCTTCAAGAAGGCATAGCTGGAGACAATGCCGGCATTCTGCTTCGCGGCCTCAAGAAAGAAGATGTTCACCGCGGCCAGGTTATCGCCAAACCGGGTTCTGTCACTCCTCATTCAGAATTTGAATCCGAGGTTTACATTCTAAAGAAAGAAGAAGGGGGCAGACACACTCCATTTTTCACCGGCTATAAACCGCAATTCTATATCAGGACTACTGATGTTACCGGAGAAGTGACTCTTAAAGAAGGGGTGGAAATGGTTATGCCCGGTGATACTGTCACTTTCAAAGTGAAATTAGTGGCTCCGATAGCCCTTGAAGCTCAGCAAAGATTTGCCATCCGCGAGGGAGGCAAAACTGTTGGAGCGGGAGTGGTAACCAAGATTGTCGCTTAATTCATTAGACTTCGTCAGAATGAAAATTTGCAAAAGTCCTCGGGTCGCCTCTTTCAGGGCTCAACCAGACTTTTGAAATTTTTTTCTGACTCGTCTTAACAAACATGACGGAAAGCACATTAAAAAAACCAAAGAGGACAACAAAACCAAAGGTTAAAAAAGAAGAACCTATTTCTAAATTGCGCATCAGAGTGATGGCTTACGAGTACAAAGTGCTTGACCTCTCAGTTAAGCAAATCATTGATACCGCTCTCCGCTATGACGCCAAAATTGTGGGTCCCATACCTTTGCCGACTGAAATTAAAAAATGGACCGTCAATCGCTCGCCATTCGTCTACAAAAACGCCCGCGAGCAGTTTGAAATGCGAGTGCACCGCCGTGTCATAGACATCATAAACCCGTCTCCCAAAATAATGGACTCTCTAACCAATCTCTCTTTGCCGTCAGGAGTAAATATAGATGTTAAAATAATATAACTCACCTTTATCCTTGACAGGATATATACATCGTATATACTTCTTATATATGGATACAATAATATTTAAAGTAGATAAAAAGATTAAAGAAAAAGCCCAAAAGCAGGCCAAAAAGGGCGGTTTTTCGTTATCTGATTATTACAGACATGCGACAGTATCTTTGGCTGCAGGGGAGTGTACTGTTGAGATTGTGGAAAAACCAAAACTTAATGCCAGAACTATCCGTGAATTATTGAAAATTTCAGAGGACATTAAGAAAGGCAAAAATCTTTCCCCAGTTTTTCACACAGTTGAAGAAATGAGAAAATATCTTGAAAAATAGATGGAGATACAACTGCACAAAAATTTCAAAAAAAAATTTAAAAAGTTATCTCCTAAAATAAAGCGTAGTTATTTTGAAAGGGCGGGACTGTTTTTAAAAGACCCATTTCATCCATTATTAAATAATCATTCAATTGAACCCATTTATCCTCCTGGATGGCGTAGCATAAACATAACCGGTAATTATCGCGTTCTCTTTGAACACCAGAACGAACACACGGTTTCGTTTATGAAAATAGGCACCCATTCGGAATTGTATAAATAAAATAAGGCTTTCATTTGCAAAAAAAGATGGTTTCTGTTAGTCTATCCAAAAGCCCAAAAGGCGTTTTTCTTCGCCCGCGCTCCGTCGCCAGAGGCTTTGGCGGCGTGCGACCGAAGCTAAAAGCGGAGGAGGGTTGTTTAATTGTATGAAATTTATATTGGCAAAAAAAGTGAATATGACCCAGATTTTTGGGGAAGACGGCAGCGTAGCGGCGGCTACCGTTTTGAACGTGGAGCCAAATGTGGTTTCCTATGTCAAAACCAAAGAAAAAGACGGCTACAGTGCCGTACAAGTTGGTGCAGGTTCCAGGAGAGAAAAAAATATTTCAAAACCGGTCAAGGGGCACCTCAAAGATTTAATGAATGCGGAAACGAAAAGAGGCCCGGCTGTTCTTAGGGAATTTAGGATAGAAGATGCAAGCGAGTTGAAGAGGGGGGATAAAATATCAGTGGAAAATTTTGCTGTTGGGGATAATGTAACCGTTTCGAGTATTTCCAAAGGCAAAGGCTTCCAGGGAGTGGTCAAAAGACATGGTTTTCATGGCGGTCCGCGCAGTCACGGCCAAAAACATTCTGAAAGGGAGCCGGGTTCTATTGGCGGCGGCGGTAGAAGCGGTGGTAAAGTTATCAAAGGCATGAGAATGGCCGGCCGCATGGGTGGTGATAGAATTACCGTTAAAAATCTCAGAGTTCTTGGCATTGATAAAGATAACAATGCAATGTTGGTTTCTGGAGCAGTGCCAGGGAGGAGGGGAACATTGGTTGAAATAAGAGGATAAAAATATGGAAACAACTATTTACAATCAGCAAGGAAAAGAAACGGGAACACTTAAACTTTCTGATAATGTCTTTGGTTTGCCTTGGAACGAAACTTTGGTGCATCAGGTAGCAATCGGAATGACGGGTAATCAAAGGATGCCAATCGCTCACACCAAAACCAGAGGTGATGTTTCCGGCACGGGAGCAAAGCCCTGGAAACAAAAAGGCACCGGCCGGGCCAGGCACGGCTCCCGCCGAAGCCCGATTTGGGTCGGCGGCGGCATTGCTCACGGACCGAGAAATGAAAGAGATTATTCAAGAAAAATAAATAAAAAA
This sequence comes from Patescibacteria group bacterium, assembly GCA_038056395.1. GTDB lineage: Bacteria > Patescibacteriota > Minisyncoccia > Phycocordibacterales > WO2-35-19 > WO2-35-19. The sequence continues at coordinate 24,336 of JBBUFS010000012.1, forward strand.
ATGAAAACTAAAGCTCTTTTTACAGTGCTTTCTCAAAAATTTAAAGATGAGGAAGTGGTTTTTCTGGATAACATTTCTCTGAAAGCTCCAAAAACAAAAGAAGCCAGAAATATCATCGCCGCTCTTTCAAAAGTAAAAGAATTTAGTGGAATTGGAAGAAGAAATAATGCAGCCTTTGTTGCTCTGCAAGAAAAAAATGAAAATGTTTTGAAAAGTTTCAGTAATTTTGGCAATTTGGAAATTGGTCTAGTAAAAGATTTGAATGTTTTAGATCTTTTGCAATACAAATATTTAATAATAACTGACCCGGAAAAATCATTAGCAACTTTAAAATCAAGGAAATAACCCCACCCAACCCTCCCCTTAATTTAAGGGGAGGGCAAGGGAGGAGTTAGTAAATTATCATGACAAATTTAAAAGCAGAACATTCCAATATTCTCATAAGGCCTCGCATTACCGAAAAGGCCAGCTTTTTGGCAGAAACTAATGTTCACACCTTTGAAGTGGCGCCAAAAGCGACTAAAAAGCAGATTGCCGAAGCGGTCAGGATTTTTTACAAAATCTCTCCCGTAAAAATAAATATTGTTAAAAATCCGGCTAAGGAGGTATTTATAAGAGGTAAAAAAGGTAAAAAAGCAGGAGTAAAAAAAGCTTATGTTTATTTAAAAAAGGGAGATAAATTGGAATAATTTTATGGCAATCAAAAATTACAAACCGACATCAAAATCCAGAAGGCACATGTCCGGTGTGTTTTACAAGTCAGTTTTGACTGGGGATGCTCCGACCAAATCTCTGACTTTTGGCTTTAAAAGGTCGGTTGGCAGAAATAATGCCGGCCGAATAACTGTTCGCCACAAAGGTTCCGGGCATAAAAGATTATTTCGGGAGATTGATTTCAGGTACGGAAAAATAGGCATTCCCTACAAAATCGTTTCAATGGAATATGACCCGAACCGCACCGGCTTTATCGGCTTGGCTGTCTACAAAGACGGCGAGAAAAAATATGTGCTTTTGCCAAAAAATATTAAAGCTGGAGAAGAGCTTTTGACAGCTGAAAACGCGGAAGTGAAGCAGGGTAATCGCCTGCCACTCAAAAACATTCCGGTCGGCGCTTTTGTCTATAACGTGGAACTGAAGCCTAATGGTGGAGCTAAAATCGGTCGTTCGGCAGGTAATTTTGTCCAAGTGGTGGCCAAGGATGCCGGCTCAGTAGATCTGAAAATGCCATCAACCGAAATACGAAAAGTGAAAGAAAATTGCTGGGCCAGCATTGGTGAAGTTTCCAACGAAGAAAAAAGATTGGAGAACTATGGCAAAGCTGGACGTTCGCGATGGAAAGGTATTCGCCCAACAGTCAGAGGCACCGCTCAAAATCCGGTTGACCATCCGCATGGCGGAGGCGAGGGTAGGCAAGGCCGGGGCCGCAGACGCGCTATTTCTCTTTGGGGCAAGCCAACCGGTAAAGGCCAGAAATCCAGACGCACTAAAAAATATTCAAATAAATTTATTGTCAGCAGAAGAAGAGTAGGAAAACAAAAATAAATAAAATATATGAATATAAAAATTTCACCGGTTAATATGGAAGAAAGAAAAAATTTGGATATCAGATCCGGCGATAATGTTCGGGTTACCCAAAAAATTATTGAAAAAGACAAAAAAACGGGCAAACCAAAAACCAGGCTGCAAGATTTTGAAGGCTTATGTTTGGCGGTGAAGCATGGCAAGGAAGCCGGCGGCACTATCACCTTGAGAAAAACCGCTTCTGGAGTCGGGGTGGAAAGAATTTTTCCTATTTATTCACCGATGATAGAAAAAATAGAAGTGGTTAAACGCTCCAAAGTTCGCCGGGCCAAACTTTATCATATTCGCAAAAAAGCGGCCAAAGAAATCAGAAGGCAAATGAGAAATATAAGAGAGGTGCCAGAGGTTATTGAGGAAGTCGCAGAAGAAACTCCTACTCCAGAAATTGAAAAAAGTTAAAAAATGGCTATACTTTTATAGTAATTTGCGCGGGTGGCGAAATTAGAAGACGCGCTACCTTGAGGTGGTAGTGGGAGTTAATCCCTTGCAGGTGCAAGTCCTGTCCCGCGCACAAATTGGCGGTTGTTCACATTTCTGTTTTGTGTTGGATCAAATAACCTTTTATAATCAAAAGGTGGCTTTATTAACAAACTACAAAATCTAACAAAAAACATGACTCAAGACATAATGCTCAAGCTTCTCTCAACTCTCACTTCAATAGTTTTAGCTCTGCAAAGTATGGTTATGGGCTTGCCAAATTTGGCAGCGGTTCAGCAATCATCTCAAGGAACAGTGTTAGGAGCTACTACCGGTGAATTTTATGTTTCTCCCAGTGGCACATCTTCCGGCGATGGCTCTATTACCAGTCCCTGGGACTTGCAAACCGCGCTGAACCAGCCGGCATCGGTTCAACCCGGCGATACAATATGGCTAAGGGGCGGGACATACGCGGGAACTTTTACCAGTAGATTGCTTGGAACCCAATCTTCCCCTATTATTGTAAAAAATTATCAAACAGAGCGAGTAATAATTGACGGCAGTAGAGCGGGGCAAGCTAATAAAAATATAACCGTATTACAGCAAGACACCGGAGGATATGTTTCGTATTGGGGTTTTGAAATAACGAATTCCGGTCTAAAGCCCTTTTAAGCAGTCTGTTTTCTCAGAATCTCTGTGGCAATCTTT
>JBBUFS010000013.1:0-23713 GCA_038056395.1 Patescibacteria group bacterium
AAAAGATTGCCACAGAGATTCTGAGAAAACAGACTGCTTAAAAGGGCTTTAGACCTGCGATTCATGTCGTTCTCCTTCTTCTGTCAAACAAGCAATTTTACCGATTTCTGCACCTACTACCCCTTGGGTAGTACCAATGCAAATTTCGATAATCTACCTATAAGTATATACCAAAACACTATAAAAGTCAAGTTAGTAAAAACAACGTTTATTTACGGCTCAAAATCGTAAATGGTACACCGCCTAAAATCGCCAGAGTAATGTATCATTCGTATCATTTACAAATATTCGCATGCGACCCAAGAGAGTCATTTTGATCAAGAAAAAAATGCTATTATATCCTTACAAGGTCTCACCGCCCACAGTTCTAGACCGGAGAACACAGCCCAAATAAAAGTTTTTTGTGTAATATTTTGAAATTTAAAACGGCCTCTTTTATAGAATAGTGGCACAAAATTTTGTGGTTATGGTAGGATAATAGAAATAAAATATATGAAAAAAATAAAAATCATTGGAGTAGTTATGGTCTTAGTTGCAATTGTAGGATTGGTTTGGTTTTTCGCCAAGGGTTCGACGGAGCAGCAGGTCTCGAGATTAGACGCTGTCGATACCGTTGGAGATTTTTATCATCAATGGCTCAAAGCTGCACAAATGCCAACAGAGGCAGATCCAAATCTGGCGACTTTAGCCAAGTCGTCAATTTTGAGCAAGTCGCTAAGAGCCAGACTTATAAGCGCGCAGAAGGATTCAGACACGACGACTGACCCGGTCTTGTGCCAAACCACCATACCGGAAGACATTTCTATAAGGAGAGTTTATATGAGTGAAGATGAAGCGCAAATACTTATTACGTCAAAGGATAAGAATGTAACCAACCAAGCATTCGTCATACTCAACAGATATAACGAGGGTTGGTATATCAATGATATTCAATGTTCACTTGGGGAATTTGCACCTGAACGAAAATTTAGCTTTGAAAAAGACGGCTATTTACTGAAAGACTCAATTCCTAAACCTTACGACCCTAAGAACTGGCACTTGGTTTTTGAAGACAATGGCGAACTTGGCCACGTTGTGCCACTCTTGTTTGATTCAGAGAGTCAGTGTATTGGTATAGATGGAAGCAAATCCGTATGTAAGCCGGATCAATTTACTGAAGCAATAAAGGTATTTGTCCGCAGTCAGATGACCGAGCGCGGTGCTGACGTAAAACAACTAGAATTTGTTAAATAGTATCTTGACCAAATCTCTAACTTGCCCAGATACGAAGAGGGTCAAAGAAAGCTACGGCTTGGCAAAGCAGATTGTAAATACTGAAGAATGAAGTACGGCCAGCACTAATAAAACTTGTTTGAAAGGGGGGAAATTTGCTCTTTAAAAGTAAAATTAGCGCAGGCTTGTTGACTTGCCGGATTTGACGCGTTATCTTTTAGAACGGAAAGGAGGTATCTAATGGCAAAGCTTTTTGTCGCTGTCTTCTATTCGGGGGCAAGTTGCTTCATGTTTTTTTGCCTGCTGTATTACTTGCCATGGTGGGCAATATTGATCCTATACTTGGTCAGCGCATTTTTGACCGCCTGGCATTACAGAAGAGAAGAAGATAAAGAATTTATTTGGACCATTTCGGTCTTTTGTCCGGTAACTTTGTTCTTCCTTGGCTTCCACACCGTTCTCAGGTGAGAACAAACTCGTAGCGGACAAAATATGCCAGCGGCGCTTTTCACGGAAGGCGCCATTTCTTTTTGCCCAGATACGCTTGACATCATTAATTTTGCCTTAGTGGTATAATTGCCGCATTAGCAAGGTATTATTAATATTTAACAAAAAATATGAGCAATACTTCAAATCGCGTCTTTGCATTTATCTTCTTCATGATAGTTTTATTGTTGCTACTTTGGATGCCTACATGGACGAAAATAAACGTGGGAGATGCTCCGGGGGTAGTTTATAGTCCTCCGTGGATTGGTTTTCTTGTTATTCTTATCGGCTTGGCATACGAAATATTTAGGCCGAGCTTGAATCTGAAAAGAGATACAAATTGGAAATGGATTTTGGCGGGAGCCTTTCTTTTTCTGATTATACTGATAATGATTTTTGTTCAGGAGGTCTGGATGCCATACAAAGACGGATATTCTGTTTTCGGAATGAAAAGTTTTGAATTTCCCCTCGGAAGCGGCGATATTAGCGTTTGGCCACAGCTTTTATGGGACTTTCTTAATGTTCATAGCACGGACACAACAGTTTTAGCTTTGCTGTTTGGGATCCTGTTTTTGACAAAGTCAACCCCGCAAATATCAAAAAGCTATAAGCTCATACTAATCGGCGCGGTAATATTTACGGCGTTTTTGATGTTTGGGCATTTCTCATTTTTAATCTCCGGCATAGATCCGACCGGGGGATATTATTCCAGATTTACCAGAATGGAACTGCTTAGCCAATACTGGTTCCAATGGGATTTTTGGTCCGAATTTGTAATTTTAGTAGGCGCGTTGCGGCTGCTTTTTAAAGGCAAGGGGTTTATGGCAGGTGCTAATTCGAATTAACCGATAGGACTATTTTGTATTCTGTTTGTCATCCCATTTTAAGGTGTGACCCGAGAGAGTCATTTTAATCAAGAAAAAAATGCTATTATATCCTTACAAGGCCTTATCACGCGTGGTTCTAGACCGGGGAACACAGCCAAACTAGCCCTAATATTGTAGTTTAATCCTTTCTTTTCCATTCATATTAATATATACTTTCCATATATGGCAAAGAGGAAAGCAACAAACACAAAGAGAAAAACATCGCGCTCTAGAAAGACAAAAAAGCGGCTTGAGATAAAGCGATTAAGACTTTTGTTATAAGCTAATATGTTTTTATATGGCCAAAGGAGACGGACATAAAAAAGAAAAGAGGAAACCTAAAAAAACAAGGATTAAATAAATTTTAAATCTATTGCGAAGTCCCTTTACTAAAACTTGTCACTAGTGGTATAATCGATGTGGTTGTATTATTAGATTTATTAATAAATAATTAAAAAAATATGGCAAAAACAAATTCGGCTTTTATGAAGCCCCACGCTTTAAGTCCAGAACTTGAAGCGGTGGTAGGCAGTGGTCCAATGCCCCGATCGGAAGTGGTCTCAAAAATGTGGGTTTACATTAAGGCGCATAATCTTCAGGATCCAAAGGACAAGAAGATGATAAATGCCGATGAAAAGTTATTGAAAGTGTTTGGCGGCGAGAAAACTGTCCATATGATGAAAATGGCCGGACACATTTCCAAAAACATTCTTTCCTAATTTGATTTGCTAAACGATATCCTATGGGATATGATGGAGCGGTATTAGAAGAATACAAAATAAAGTCGAGTTTCTATCTATACTATAATAAGTAACAATAAAAATTCATGACAGGAACAATCAAGAAACTTAATCCAAGGGGCTTTGGATTTATTGAACAAGACGGTCAGACTGGAGATATTTTCTTTCATAAGAGTGAGCTCAAGGACGTCACCTTTGAAGAATTGAAAGAGGGCGATAAGCTCACTTTTGATGTCAAACCGGCTGAAGAGGGCGGCAAAGGCCCATCCGCTACCGATGTAACCCGCGCTTAATCTGCAATTATGGCAAAATGGAAATCGCTCCTACCAAGATGGTAAGAGCGGTTTTTATGTTGATTTTAGCATTTATGCTTTAATTAGAATGTGAAAGATAAATTAATAAAATCTTTAATTAATATCGGGGTTTTGAAAACGCCGCGGATTATTGACGCTTTTAGAAAAGTAGATCGGATTGATTTTATCCCCGAGAAGTTGAAAGATTTGGCTTATGAAGATGAAGCTTTGCCTATTGGCCATGGCCAGACTATTTCTCAGCCATATACAGTGGCCTTTATGCTTGAATTATTAGAACCAAAAAGTGGAGACCGAATTTTAGATATTGGCGGCGGCTCCGGGTGGCAATCGGCGCTTTTGGCTGAAATAGCGGGGGATAGCGGCAGAATTTATTCAATAGAAATAAATCAGGATGTTTTTGAGATTGGAAAAACAAATATTGCCAAATACCCCGATCTCTCAAAGAGAATTGGTTTATATTGTCAAAATGCCAACAATGGTCTTCCAAAAATAGCAAAAGATGTCGGCGGCTTTGATAAGATAATTGCTGCCGCAGAGGTAAAAGAAACACCTTCAAGTTGGAGGCGGCAATTAAAAATAGAGGGAAGACTTGTCTATCCAAAAGACATTTCAATATTTTTAGAAATAAAAAAATCTGATAATAATTTCGAAACAATTCAATTTCCCGGATTTGCTTTTGTTCCATTCATCAATAATTAAAATGGAAATACGAAACATAGCAATCATAGCCCATGTGGATCACGGCAAGACGGCGCTGACGGACGCCATTTTGAAGCAAACCGGTTTTGGGGAAGAAGGAGTTTCCATGGATTCCAACGCGCTGGAAAAAGAGCGCGGCATTACTATTTATTCCAAAAATGCTTCTGTAATCTATAAAAATACCAAAATAAATATCGTGGATACGCCGGGACACGCCGATTTCGGCTCGGAAGTGGAACGTATTTTGCGTTCCATTGATTCGGTTTTACTGGTGGTTGACGCCCAAGAAGGACCGATGCCCCAGACTCGCTTTGTTTTAAAAAAATCTTTGGAAATCGGCCACAAACCGATTGTGGTTTTAAATAAAATGGACAAAAAAGCGGCCAATCCCAAAAAGGCCCATGATGAAGTTTTTGAATTATTTTTTGATTTGGGCGCCAACGAAGAACAACTTAATTTCACTACCGTTTATGCCATTGCCAGAGAAGGGGTGGTTATTAAAAATTTGGGCGATAAATATGAAAATATCAATCCTTTGCTTGATACCATTTTAGAAAAAGCGCCGCCGGCTAATCCTGCCAAGGGGAACCCTTTGGGGCAAGGGCAGTTTAAGGGTTCCCCTTGGCAGGAACCACTCAGAGCTCAGCCTTTCAATCTGGCTTACGACAATTTTTTGGGCCGAATGGCCATCGCCAGAATTTATGAGGGCGCCATAAAAGACGGCCAAAAAGTTTTTGTTAAAAAATCTTCCGGCAAAATAGAAGAAGGCAAGATTACAAAAATATTTACTTTTGAAGGCATAAAAAGAAAAGAAGCAGAAGAAGTGGGGGCGGGGGATGTGGCGATGATTGCCGGCCTGCCCAATATTTATATAGGCGACACCATAACCGACAATCCGGAGACTGAATCGCTGCCGGCCATTAAAGTGGACGAGCCGACTATCGCTTTGAATTTTTTGGTTAATAATTCCCCCTTTGGCGGCCGGGAAGGCAAATTTGTCACTGGCAGGCAAATCAGGGAGAGGCTGGAAAAAGAGTTGGAGGTAAATGTGGGATTAAAAGTGGATTTCGGTCAAGATGAAATGAAAGTTTACGGCCGAGGCGAGCTTCATATAGCCATTCTTTTGGAAAATATGCGCCGCGATGGATTTGAATTGCAGGTATCACAACCGCAAGTTATTTTCCACCAGGAAAATGGTGGTGAACGAAGCGAGCCGTTTGAAGAAATAACAATAGATATACCTAAAGAGATGCAGGGAGCAGTGATAGAAAAACTCGGCAAACGAGGAGCCATAATGACCAGCACCAAATCTCATAACAACCACCTGCGATTTATTTTTGAAGGGCCGACGCGGGGGCTTTTGGGCTATCGCAATCAATTTATCATTGATACCAGAGGCGAGGGTATTTTTGCCAGTCGAGTTATCGGTTTTCGTCCCTATGCCGGCGAAATCCAAAAAAAAGTCACTGGCTCTATGATTTCCATGTCTAATGGCAAATCTCTGGCTTTTGCCCTTGATAATCTGCAGACCAGAGGCGCTCTTTACATCGGTCCGACAACCGAAATTTATGAAGGCATGGTCATAGGCAACACATCAAAAGGTGACGAACTTGTGGTCAACCCGACCAAGGGCAAACAGCTGACTAATATGCGCGCCAGCGGTTCGGACGACAAAATATATTTGACTCCGCCAACCCCCATCACTATTGAAAGCGGTTTGGAAATAATGGCCGAAGATGAATATTTGGAAATCACCCCCAAATCCGCCCGCCTCCGCAAAAAACTTTTAACTGAACTGGAGCGTTCTAAAGCCGGCAAGAAAAATTAAATTATTATTTATACACAAAGCGGGTATGGACTAGTTTTGAATATGATAAAATATACTCATGATAAAAAAATTTTTTGTTATTGTAATTTTATTGTTTTTTCTGTCTACTTATGTTCCCGCCTATGCGGCGGGCGTGCCAGCTGTCATAGGTTATCAAGGACGGCTGGCTAATGCCGCCGGAAATCTTTTGGGTGATTCAGGCACAACTTATTATTTTAAGTTTTCCATTTGGGATGTCGCTACCGGCGGCGATACCGCCACCAACCGCCTCTGGCCTTCAAGCGACCCCTCTGCCGTGTCGGCTGTAGTCAGACAAGGAGTATTTAATGTCAACATTGATGTTTCCAGCTATAATTTCAATACTGACGAAGAAATTTATCTGCAAGTTGAAGTTTCTCTGACTTCGGATGGAATTTTTCAAACCCTTTCCCCAAGACAGAGAATAAGCGCCACGCCTTTTGCCAGAATGGCAAGCTTTGTCAGCGGTTCAACTACTCCCTCTTCTTTTGGCACTACCACTCCGTTTGGAACCTCGCTCGTTTCCATTGAAGCCACTTCAACCCAATCAACAGGCCTCACTATCCGCGGATTTGCCAGCCAACTGGCCAATCTTTTCCAGATCCAAAATTCAGCTGGCATCAATCTTTTTATGATAGACAAAAGCGGCAATGTCGGAGTGGGAACAACAACCGCAACCAGAAAGTTTAATATTTTGGATGAAAATGATGCCGCCCAGTTAAGATTAAGCCAGTCCAGCGGTGTTTATGGCGAATTTCAGGTCGTTCCCACCACTGGCGATGTTCATCTCTCTTCAACTGGCAAGAACTTCAGAATGCAGGATGAGAATTTATGGGTTTGTTCCGGCGGCGCTTGCGAGCCAAATGCCCTAACCGATGGCAGCAAGGGGAATGTCGTGGTCCAAACGGCGGTTATCTTTAATAATAAATTCAAGTTCAAGCTAAAAGATAATCCTGGCGCTACCACAACCACAATTATGATAGATTCATTGGGAAATGAAATACTTGAGTTTGATGAGGACGGCGGGCCGTGATAACTTATTTTAATGACTCTGCTTGAAGAACTCAAAATATTTGTAAAAAATATTCTTCATTGGATTTATGCTTTTGTCGGTTTTTCTTTTTTCTTCTTCATTTTCGGCCCAAAAGAAGTGGTGATTTTCGGCCGAAATTATTTTTTGCCACTGCCGGCGGAAAATTCTTTTTCAATTCAGATTTTCAATGAAATTAAAATTGATCTTTTGCCGCCAGGCGTCCAGCTGGTCGTAACCAATCCCATGAGCGCTTTTGTATCCCAAGTATTATTCTCAATATTGTTGGGTTTTTTAGCCACTATTCCATTTTTTATTTATAAAATTATTCTGTATATCAAACCGGCTCTGCTGCCGCACGAAAGGAAGGCGGTTTTGTGGTCTTTATTGCCTTTTGTTTTTTTATTTTTCTCCGGCTGCTTGTTTTCTTATTTTTTTCTAATCCCAGCCACTTTTAAAGTGCTTTATCCGTTTGCCACCGCGGTTGGCGCCGCGCCTTTTTTCTCAATAGATGAATTTATTTATTATGTTTTTAGCTTGATGATTGCTGTCGGGATGGTGTTTTTACTGCCTTTATTTATGATTTTATTGAGTTTTATGGGAATTATAAAACCTGAGTTTTGGAAGAGTAAATGGCGGCACGCTCTTTTGTTTTTTTTAATCTTATCAGCTATAATTACTCCAGATGGAACCGGCATTACCATGGTTATGCTGTTCTTTCCGTTGATGACCCTTTATTTTGCCGGCTATGTTTTCGCCAATAAGCTGAGCAAGAGCGTGTAGTATAATTAGTAAAAAGGTCGAATTAGCAGAAATTAAATACAATAATAATATGTTTGGATTAGGAATCACAGAAATAATAATAATTTTGGCCGTAGCTGCTGTTTTGTTTTATCTTTACTGGAGAAATAAAAAGGGTAAAATATAAATAGAAAGGTCGAATTGGCAAAAAATAAAGACAAAATAATAATATGTTTGGATTAGGATTTCCAGAATTGGTGATCATCTTGGTGGTGGTAGTGGTTTTCTTCTTTGGCGGGGAAAAAATATCGGAACTGGCCAGAGGGCTGGGCCGGTTTACCGGAGAATTTAAAAAGGGTAAGGCGGAAATGGAAAAGGAAATTAAGAAAGCTGAAAAAGGGCTGAAAAAATAAAATTAGATTTAATGGGTAAAAATGGACGGGAACAGAAGAAAATTTCTAAAAATAATATTAATTGGCGGTGGCACATTCATTGTGGGGAAGATTTTTAATCCCTTGTTTTCAGGTTTTCTAAACAACCCGCCCGCTAAAATCAGTTTACCCGAAAAAACCGGCCCGGAATCTTTTCGGGTTTCTGAAAATAATAAAATACTCTCTATTTATGATAATTCCGGAGAGGAAATATTTCAAATTGACAAAGAAGCTTAAAATAAAAATGAAAGAAAAAATGAAAGAAAAAAAAGATTGCAAAAATCACAAATGGATTCCTCTTTTGGGAATTGATAAAAACAAGAGTGTGCCCACTTCTCTTTTTACTTGTTTAAAATGCGGGGACTTAAAAGTGGGCGTTGAGACCATTAAAATTTCCCGCTTTCGCCTGGACATGGGCAACTTGCCGATAAAAAGCGTTTCAACGGTTGGAATAAATGAGACCCTCGCGTCCGACCATACGGCTTCTGGAATAATAGTGTCAATGACCGCCGGCGAAAATCTCGTGTTTGGAGATTTCGTTTATTTTGATTCTGCTGGCGGAGGAAAATGTAAAAAGGCAGATGCCAATGTCGCTGGCACTTATCCTTGCATTGGAATGGCGATAGCCACAATAAGCGCCGATGCGGCGGGGGACATCCTTCTTCATGGAACCGCCCGCGACGCCTCTTGGGCTTGGGCTGTTGGGGGGGTAGTTTATCTTTCCAAAGATCCTGCCGGAGGGGCTATTCAAGCTCAACCGGCCGCCTCGGGAGATATAATTCAAGTATTAGGGATCGCCACCAATGCAACCAGAATTTATTTTAATCCATCGGCAGACTATCTGACCCACACTTAAACCATATTTGGCAGAAAAAGGCAATTTTAAATACCAGCTATTTGTGGTATTTTGGCGGTATAAAATATGATTAAACTTTCCGTAATAATCCCAAGCTACAAAGACCCATTGCTCCACAAAACGATAGATTCGCTATTGGAAAATTCAGAGCTGGGCGACCAGCTAGAAATTATTGCCGTCTTGGATGGCTATTGGCCCAATACTCCCATCAAAAGCGACCCCAGAATTCATATTCTCCATCTTGGCAAAAATCGCGGTATGAGAGGCGCTATTAATGCTGGAGTAGATATCGCAAGAGGCGAATTTCTTATGAGAACAGATGAACATTGCATATTTGCCAAAGGTTTTGACAAGGCGATGACCGATGTTTGCGAGCCGAACTGGATTATGACAGCGGTGAGATATTTTCTGGACCCCGTTAAATGGGAAGTAATAAAAGATATCAAGCCTTTTATTTATGAAAAATTAAAAATACGGGATAATATAAAATTTGAAGGCCAGAGATGGCCAAGCAGGGATAAAGAACGAAAAGACATAATGATAGACGAAACAATGGCCATGCAGGGAAGCGTCTGGGTAATGCCCCGCAAGTGGTGGGACGATGTAATCGGAGAATTGCAAACGGAAGGCTACGGGCCGATGTATCAGGACTCCCACGAAATGGTATTTAAGACCTGGAAAGCGGGAGGGAAGATGATGCTCAATAAAAATACTTGGTTTGCCCATAAACATTACACTTTCCCCAGAACCCACCGCTATGGCAGCCAAGACCAGGACCCGTCCATAAAATATTGCCTTAATACATGGAGAGATTATTATGAGAAAGAAATAAAGCCTAAATGGGGAATATAATATATGGAATATACAATTATATACTATAGTTCCAATAGAGAAAAACCAGAATTTGAAAAGAAAATACAAGAGAATATTCTTGGAAATTCCAATGGATTGTCAATTGTTTCAGTAACCCAAAGACCAATGAGCTTTGGAAAAAATATATGTGTAGGTGAACATTTCAATTGTTACTATAATGAGTTCCGCCAAATACAGATAGCGTTGCAGAATGTGGAAACGCCATATGTGCTGGTAACAGAATCGGACTTTTTATACCCGCCGGACTATTTCTTATTTGAACCAAAGGAACTTGGAAAATGTTATAGATACAAAGATGTGTGGGTGCTTTATGATAAGGGAGAAGTTTTTGTGTTAAAAGGAAAATCAGACGGGGCCCAGCTTATGGACAGAAAAATGTGGCTCGATATGATAGATAAATGGCTCGATAACAACAAGATGTGGTCTGCCGGAGGGGAACCGAAGAGAAGAACGCCTCAGGTTAGTATGAACAATGAAAAATATATGTGGTCTGGAAATCCAGCAATAACATTTAAAACAAAAAACAACATCACTCCTAGAACCAAGACCACAGATATAACTTCAAAGGGGCTTCCATATTGGGGAACAGTAGAAGAAATACGCAAAACATATGAGAACTAAAAATAACATAGCTTGGGGGTCGCACATACCGGTTTTATTGAAATTATTATCTGTTACAGATGGACCGATTCTTGAAATGGGCGGGGGTTTGTACAGCACGCCCTTTCTGCACTGGGCTTGCTTTGACAAGAAGCGCGAACTTGTGACCTGTGAAAATATTCCAGAATTTTACGATATGGAGAAACGGTACGAGTCTGATTTTCATAAGGTAATTTTTGTAGAAAATTATGATGATGCGCCTATAGAAAGACCTTGGTCAATTGCTTTCATAGACCAATGGCCGGCTATAAGAAGAAAGGAAGATATAAAACGATTAGCCGATTTGGCGCAATATCTCGTGGCGCATGATACCGAAAAAAGACAGAACTACGAGTATCGTTATGATGAGATTTATCCGTTGTTTAAATATAATTTTAAATACAGGAAGATAAAACCGCATACCAGCGTATTGAGTAATTTTAATAAGTTTGAAATATAAGTATGATTATAGGAAACGGAGACATAGCAAAAGCAATCAAAGATAGAAAAGACTTATTATTTTTTGTATCTGGAGTAAGCAACAGTCAAGAAACAAGAGAATCGGAATATAAAAGAGAGGTAGATTTATTGTCAAAACAAAATAAAAAATCGCACATAGTTTATGTCAGTTCACTATGCGTGTTTTATTCAAACACAAGATACGCTGAGCACAAAAGACAGATGGAGGGTTTAGTTAAAAAATTCAAGACATGGACGATCGTCAGGCTGGGCAATATAACGTGGGGTACAAATCCGCATACTCTCATCAATAAACTGAAAGAACAAAAACAGCGCGGTGAAAAGCTTGTTATTCAAGACACATATAGATATGTGTGCGAAAGAGACGAATTTGATTATTGGTTTAATATGATTCCGTCATGGAGTTGCGAGATGAATGTCCCGGGCAAAAGAATGAAGGTAAAAGAAATAGTAAAAAAATACGTATGATTTCAATAATAATTCCAAGCGTAAACGATCCTGTGTTGCAGAAAACTATAGATGACATAAGACAGAAAGCTGTAGGTGAAATAGAAATAATCGTTGTGGCTGATGGTGTTGATTTCAATATCACCGGTGCAAAAGTTATAAAAAATGATGTTAGATTGGGACTGCGTGAGACGGTTAATCGCGGCGTAGAGAATAGTACTGGAGAATACATTTTGAAAATAGATGAGCATTGTATGGTTGGAGAAAGATTTGATACAAAACTTCTTGAAAATATAGAAGATAATTGGATTGTTATACCCAGGCGATACGAGTTGGATGTTCTAAAGTGGGAAATTATGGATGAACCACCAATAGACTATGAAAGACTTTTTATAGATAATCCAGAAAAAATCGGTGGAGTTTATTGGACAAAGAGAAGATTGGGGAGAACGGATATAATGGTGGATGAGACAATGGTTTTCCAAGGGTCGTGCTACTTTATGTCCCGTAAACATTGGGATTGGCTCGGCGGGTTACAGAAGGAGGGTTATGGGCCGTTCGCCCAAGAGGCCATAGAACTGGCCCTTAAGACATGGCTTGGTGGCGGCAAGGTGATGGTAAATAAAAATACATGGTATGCCCATAAGTACAGAAAATTCGGAAGAGTGGTTGCGCCCACACGCCGTGATGTGAACAGGGGGAATAAATATTCGCAGGATTTTTGGATAAATAATAGGTGGGACAAAAGAATACATGACCTCAAATGGCTGTTTGATAGGTTTGGTCTCAAATATAATCCATACAAAATATGAACACTCTAGATTACACTAAATTGCCGATTGAAATTCCCAGTATAGACAGGAGATATCTGGCAGATTTATTTCGCGAGTTGGATTTTAAAATCGGCGCGGAAATTGGTGTGTTGAGCGGTGATTATTCCAAGATTCTGTGTGAAGCGAATCCGGAATTGAAGCTTTACTGTATAGATTCTTGGGGCCTGGGCGACAAAAAACAAAAAATGCGCGATTACCATATTAGGATGTATGAAAAAGCCAAGAAGAAGTTAGCTATTTGTAACGCCGTGTTGGTAAGAAAGTTAAGTATGGATGCCGTTAAGGATATTGAGGATGGACTATTAGATTTTGTGTACATTGATGCTAGTCATAGAGACCCTTATATTACACAAGACATTGTCGAATGGAGCAGAAAAATCAGACCAAGAGGAATTGTCTCGGGACATGATTACAACAACAAACCATTAGTCATGAAAGCCGTGAATGCTTATATAGAAGCCCACGGTTACGACTTGCATTTAACGGATATAGATGCGGATAAACATGGTATACAATCTTGGTGGTTTATAAAATAATAAAAAATATGATTTCTATTTATGCAAAACCTCCTTTTTTGAGAGTGAATGAAGCTACCGGAGATTCTTATGTTTGCCGCGTTTCTTCCCGCATTAGGGGAGAAGAGATTTCCGAATATATGGGAACTAAATATAACGCGGAAGAAAGAGCGGTCGATGATTTGTGTATTTTTATAAAACCAAGAAGCTTAAATTCCATTGAAGACGGAGATTATGTTGATGTTTTGGATGGGATTGAATTAATCCCCATGCTCAAGGAGAGGCCGGGTGTAAAAGTGATTGCTATGTCCCAAGTGCATTACGAGTATCTTAAAAATGAGCTGAAAAACGAAATTTATTTGATTCACCATCATCATATAAATTTCGAGAGATTCCGAAGAACAAAGAACGATATTTTGGCGGGCGGTATGATTGGTCATTCTCCAGAGGCTTATAATACTTATAATCAAATAAAAGAATCGCTTGCTCCGGTCGGGATTGAATTCCTTGGCGCGTTTAATTACAAAACAAGGCAAGATATGATAGATTTTTTTAAGAAAATTGATTTTTTTGTCGCTTGGTGGGGCGATTATGATAGGACTGGCTTTTATAACCATCCAACAAAAATAATAAACCCCGCTTCTTTTGGCATTCCTGCTTTGACCCAACCATTTATTGGCGGATACAAAGAATTTGATGGATTTTATATTCCGATTGAAGATATGAATTCTTTGGTGGAAGAGGCGGTTAAATTAAAAGACGACTCTTACTATCAAATTTGGTCCGATAAAGTTTTCCAAGAGGCCGAGAAATATCATATCAGCCAGATAGCCGAGCTGTATAAACAATTAAAATGAGATGAAAAATCTGTTGATATACATAAGTCCATCAAAAAGTTTTGACACAAGCAGTAAAAACTTCCGACAATACGCCGGCGCTCTGGCTAAAATTCAGATTGATAATATTTTTGATTTAGGAGGGAAGAAAGAAGATATTTTATTGATAACTAATTTTGATTATCAATACAACGGTGTTAAATCTTTAGTTGTAGATGACAATAACTATTGTTCATTCAGTCCCATATCAACAAAAACCCCGACAGTAGTTTATCTTATTGCAAAAGGCATCTTGAAAAAAGAAGAGTTGTATTTTGTCCATGATTTTGACGCATATCAGTTGAACGCAATAAAGGAATCGGAATTGGAATTGGGCACAGCGGATGTGGGTTTTACGGATTATGGGTGGTCAGAGAAGTGGTGTCTGGGCAGTTATTTTTTAAAGTCAAGCGCTTTGGATATTTTTCAATGGATTAAAGACGCTATGTATAAATATCAGGTTAACGAAGAAAGAGTGCTCTTGATGTTAACAAGAAGCAATACAAATAATATTAACGAGAGATATAAAAGATTGAACATAACTTATAATCTTGGCAAGAAACAAGTCGGCTACAATTACAAAATTGCAACTAAACCGTTAAAAGTTCTCCATTTTCATCCTTATTATAAAGATAGAAAATTGCCGGAGACTAATCTGGAATGTTTTATGTACGGCAAAAACGAATTAAATATGCCCTTAATGACGGAAAGATTGATAAAAATATTTCATCATCACGACATCAAGTGATATTAAAAAACCAATTATGATAACCCTTCTTATTATGACAAATGGCCGTGGGGAGTATCTTGAACGGACTTTATCCACACTGGGAAAACTTCACGGTGATTTTTCCAGAATATTGATTCATGACGATTCGGGGGACGAAGATTATCACAATTGGCTCAAACAATTTAATTATGAACTTGCCACCACTAAACGAGTCGGGTTCACCGAGGCAATGATTTCCGCGTGGCAGAAACTCAAAGAAGATTCCAATGAATGGGTTTTTCATCTGGAGGACGATTTTCTGATTTTAGATGATATATTATTAAACAACATGATTGATGTTATGAGACAGAATGAACATATCAAACAGCTAGTTCTTCTGAGGCAACCCCTAGGAGGAAGAGAGCTTAAGAAGGGGGGCATAATAGCTTCTCATCCGGAGAGATATGAGGAGAAAACGGATGGTATTTATCACTGGGTGGAACATCGGATCGGCTTTTCTTGTAACCCGTGTGTTTATAGAAAGTCTCTTATTTTTGAATATCCATGGCCTAATATGCCCCATTCAGAGCGTGAATATGGCCGATTATTATTTAAAAATCCCAATGTAAAATGTGCTTATTGGGGTGGAAAAACGGACAAGCCAAAAGTAGAACATATCGGTGTCATTAAAAAGGGTTTTGGTCATTAAAATGAGTATAAAAATAAATACAAAATTATCTATTAATAGCGGGACCCACTTACCGGTTCTAATGAGGTTATTATCCATAACCGATGGCCCGATCCTGGAAGTCGGCGGTGGTATATATAGCACTCCATTTCTCCATTGGGCATGTTTCTCAAAAAAGAGGGAATTGGTCACATACGATAACTCGCCTAAATATTTCAGTATCATTAAAGAATATGAAGCAGATTTTCACAAGACAATTTTAGTGGAAGACTGGGATGCAATGCCAGTAGATAGGCATTGGAATATTGTTTTTATTGACCATGCGCCAGCAGCAAGACGGAAGATTGATATTGCTCGATTCGCCAATTGTACCGACTATATTGTCGTTCATGATACCGAGATGAAGCAATCCCCGTATTATCGGTTGAGAGAGATATATCCATTATTCAAATATCATTGGAAATATAAAGGCGTTAACCCACACACAAGTATTTTAAGTAATACTATAAATCTTGAAGACTTTAAAATATGAACAAAGATCTAACAATCATCTATTATACAAGCAATAGAGAAACACCTGAGTTTGAGCAGAGAATAATTGATAGTATTTTGAAAGTTTCTGGTGATTTGCCAATTATAAGTATTTCTCAAAAGCCGATTGATTTTGGCGAGAATATAGTTGTTGGAGATGTGGGGGTCTCGGGATTTAACATGTTCAGACAAGTACTTATCGGATGTGAAGCGGCAAAAACGCCTTTTGTGATTTCTGCCGAAGCTGATTGTTTGTATCCGCCGGATTATTTTCAGTTTGTGCCGGAAAGAGATGATATCTGCTATCGTAACTCAAATACCTACTTGCTTGGCCATAGGCGCGATTATTTTTATAAAAAAAATGAGGGTGGAACTTGGGCCCAGATTATTGGCCGGGAATTTTACATAAGGAGATTGAAAGAACTGTTTGATGGAGCGCCGAAGTGGTGCTCAGAAGAGAAAAACTTTCCGAAGGAGCGCGGAAAAGGCGAGGATGTATTCGAAAAAATAGAGAGATTCGAAACAGCCAATCCGTGTATTTCTATAAAATCGGGTAAAGGAATGAGGCATTATTCACACTCGGAACGCGTTCCAATATACGATTTGCCTTATTGGGGAGACAGCAAGAAATTTAGAGATAAATATTGTTACGGAGATGAAAATAATTGACGGATTAAAATTAGAGGGCTGGCAAGTGGAGATACCGGATTGCGGCAGGGATGATTTGCCTGAATTTTTCAAGGAGATGGGTTTTAAGGTTGGGGCAGAGATAGGAGTTTATAAAGGTGGTTATTCGGAAACGCTTTGTAAGGCCGGCCTAAAACTTTATTCAATTGACCCATGGTTTTACCCCGATTTGCCTTTTAAAAATCGCGGAGAAGAAATAAATTACAAAAGAACTCAAAGTAGATTAGCCCCATACGACTGCGCTGTCATCCGCAAGACCTCTATGGAAGCAGTGAAAGATTTTGCAAATGATAGTTTGGATTTTGTCTACATAGACGGCAATCATGATTTTATGCATACAACTGAAGATATTTGGGAATGGTCTAAAAAGGTTAAAAGGGGCGGAATAATTTCGGGCCATGATTATATTATCAGCGGTGGAGATTGCCATGTGAAATATGTCTTGGACGCCTATACAAAAGCTTTAAAAATAGAAAAATGGTATATTCTTGGCGAACGCTTTGCATCTAATGGAGAGAAAAGAGACAAAGAGCGTTCTTGGTTTTGGATAAAACAATGAAATCAATACTTTATTACACCTGCAATTCGCATAAGGAAGAAATAGAAAATATGTGCCGAGAGCAACTCGGTAAAATAGATTTGCCCATAGTTTCGGTATCGCTTAACAAAGATATAGATTTCGGCAACACTAGAATAAGGATGGACGGGAGCAGAAGTCCTGATATGATGCTCAAACAAATAATTGCGGGGTTAGAGGCATGTGAAAATTATGTCTTTTTAGCGGAAAATGATGTATTATACCACCCGTCTCATTTTAATTTCACGCCATTAAAAGACAAGTTCAATTTCAACACCAATGTCTGGAAGTGGAAATGGGGAAGCGACTTGACAATATGGACAGATGACTTGCAACAGTTATCGGGGATGTCGGGTTCTAAAGAACTGTTACTCAAATATTTTAAAGATAAGGGCGAATTCAACAGGCATTACGAACCAAAAGATAACACCGCAAATTATATGTCAGAATTTCCAAACATAGATATCAGGCACGACAAAAATATAACCAAATCAAAATGGTCAGTTGATGATTTTAGAAACAAGAAATACGCAAAAGGTTTTAAGGAAGGAAATATAAAAGATTTATGGCTAAAGATTTAAGCATTTTAATTCCTTCTCGTTCGGAAATGTTTTTAGCTCGCACCATAGAGGATATTTTGGCTAATATTGAAGCCGATACGGAAGTTATCGCCCTTTTGGACGGAACTTGGGCTGACCCGCCGGTTGCTTATAATGAAAGAGTAAATGTTATTTATGCGCCTAAAGCTATCGGCCAGAGGGCGGCGGCCAACATGGCCTGCAAACTTTCCAAAGCCAAGTATGTCATGAAAGTTGATGCTCACTGCAGTTTTGACAAGGGTTTTGACAGGAAAATGCTGGAGGCATACAAAGAGACGGGGGATAGTGTGACAATGGCGCCGACTATGCGAAACCTCTGGGCTTTTGATTGGAAATGCATGAAATGCGGAAAGAAATGGTATCAAGGCCCGACGCCAACCGAGTGCGCCGAGAAAAATTTTAGGGGGACAGGGCAGCCGTGCGAAGGAAAGAATTTCAAAAGAAAAATGATGTGGGTGGGGAAGAGCAACCCCCAGAGCAATTCGTATAGTTTTAACGCCGAGCCCCATTTTCAATATTTCAACGAATATTGCAAGCGGCCGGAATATAAAGAGGCGCTGGAAAAGACGGGCATAACTGAAACTATGTCATTGCAGGGCTCGGCTTTCATGTGCGCCCGCGATAAATGGTGGGAGTGGGAATTATCAGACGAAAAATTGGGCAATTGGGGAAATCAGGGAATTGAAGTGGCTTGCAAAACCTGGCTTGCCGGAGGCAGGGTGCTGGTCAATCACAAAACCTGGTACGCCCACATGTTCAGAACGCAGGGAGGGGATTTTGGATTCCCTTGGCCCAATTCCGGCAAGGATACCCAAAAAACAAAAGATAATGTTAAAAAATTATTCTGGGAAAATAAATGGTCAAAGCAAAAATATCCGCTTTCATGGCTTTTGGAAAAATTCTGGCCGGTGCCCGGCTGGACTCAGGAACAGTTAGACAATCTCAAAAAATCAAATTTATCCGTCTAGAATTTATCCCCATATTTTTTATTATCGCTTGTTAAAATCGTATCAATATGATACGATAAATGTGTGTAAATGATACGAAAATGAAAAAAATTAGCCAAAAACAACAAAAAATCATCGGAATCTTTCTTGAAAAAGGAGTCATAAGCTCATCAGAGGCATACAATGCTATTTTGAAAATGGGCGAGGATTTCTCCCTTGTGACGATTAAAAGAACTTTGTCGGAAATGGTTTCGGAAAAATTGCTTGAAGTGGAAGGAGCGGGCAGAGCTACCAAATACAAAATCAGCGCCTCGGGCAGAATCTTTGCCGAAATTGACGCCAAAAAATATTCTTCCATTGAACCGGACAGGCGCTATGGTTTAAGTTCATATAATTTTAACTTATTGCCGTTATTGCCGGCGGAAATTTTTTCAGATGATGAATTAAAAATTTTAAACAATGCGACCGCGGAGTACGAAAAGAGAACAAAAGATTTGCCCTTGGCTATACAAAAAAAAGAATTGGAACGACTGATCATAGAATTATCCTGGAAATCGTCAAAAATAGAAGGCAACACTTACACTCTGCTTGATACGGAAAAATTAATTTTGGAAAACAAGGAGGCGCCTGGGCACGACAAAAAAGAAGCTCAAATGATTTTAAATCATAAAGACGCTTTCAATTTCATTCATGAAAATAAAGGCCATTTTAAGAATCTGACACGAAAGAATCTGGAGGAACTGCACGCTCTCTTGGTTAAGGACTTGAGCGTCGGTTTGGGATTGCGAAGCAAACCGGTTGGCGTAACCGGTTCGATTTATAAGCCGCTGGACAATATCCACCAAATCTCAGAGGCCGTTTCCGAGCTTTCGGCGGCGGTAGACAGAATGCAGACGCCTTACGCCAAGGCCTCGGTCGCTCTCTTGGGTATAAGCTATATCCAGCCGTTTGAAGATGGCAACAAAAGAACGGCTCGACTAATGGCCAACGCCATCTTGCTTTCTTATGGTTGCGCCCCGCTTTCATATCGCAGTGTTGACGAAAATGATTATCGTGAAGCCATTTTTGCGTTTTATGAATTGAACTCCATAATGCCTTTCAAACAAATCTTCGTTGGTCAATATGATTTTGCCGCAAAAAATTACGCGGTGAAATAATAAAAATTCTGGCCATTGCCCAATAAAACTGACAAATAAATTATCCCCATCCAAATCTTGCGTTTCAGTAAGTTATCAAATATGATAATATAATGAAATACCAAGAATTCAGAAATCTAATAAACAAGCCATTTTTCAGGAAAACTGATGTTGATTTTAAGGCGACAAATGTTTCAAGTGTTCAGCTTTCTCGTTGGATGAATGTTGGTTATATTAATCAAGTTAAAAGAGGTTTATATGTTTTTGGTGATGAAAAAAGCGCGCTTGATCCGTTTAATATCTCTTTTCTTTTGTACGAACCAAGTTATGTCAGTTTAGAGAGCGCTCTGAGTTTTTATGGTTTAATACCGGAGCTTGTTCCCGTTACCACCGCTGTCAGTCCTAAAACAACAAGAAAATTTGAAAATCAATACGGCAGATTTTCATATCGCCATATCAGACCAGAATTATTTTTCGGCTATACGCCGCGCGAATCTTCTGGCGGAAAATTCCTTTTGGCAGAGCCGGAAAAATCCGTTCTTGATTATATTTATTTTAATCACACCCGTTTAATTTCTACCGATGACATAAATGAATGGCGTATCAACACCGAAGAGTTTAAGAAGATTATTGACATTGCCAAAATAAAAAAATATCTTAAAGAATATAATTCAAAAAAAATTAATAAAATAATAGATTTATTGATTGATTATGTTAACCTTTAGTCAAATACAAGAAATATACGCTTCCGTTGAACCGCAGAACAAAAAAAGGCGGCTTCAGCTTGTGGAGTACATCCAATGCGAACTTTTGGACTCGCTTTTCAAGCAAAAAGGAAGCGAACTTTTGAATTTTATAGGAGGTACAGCCATTCGAATTGCCTTTGGCGGCAACAGATTTTCCGAAGACCTTGATTTTGACAATTTTGGCCTTTCGTTTGAGTCCTTTCAAAAGCTGTTAAAAATGGTAGTTTCCGATATGAAAATCAAGGGATTTGAAGCAGAATTCATGTTTGTGGAAAAAAACGCTTTCCATTGTTATATACATTTTCCAAAATTGCTTCATAGCAACACTTTAAGCCTCCATGAAGATGAAAAAATTTTAATCAGAGTTGATACCGTATTCAGAGATGAAAAAATTATTCCAAAAATTTTTTTGCTTGAAAAATTTGAGTTGTATAGAAATATTCGCGTCAATCCGATATCAATAATCTTGTCGCAAAAACTGATTGCTATAAAAGAACGCAAACGCGAAAAAGGCAGGGATTTTTATGATGTCAGTTTTCTATATGGCTTAACCAATCCCGATTTTGAATATATTGAAAAAATACTCGGTATGAACCGAGAAGAATTCAGTCAGGCGATTTTTGAGAGATGCGAACAATTGGACTTCAAAATTTTGGCGAAAGATGTTGAACCGTTTCTAATCAAACTAGACCAAATTGCGCGAGTTGAAACTTTCCCTGAGTTTATTAGAAAAAAATTGGGCGAGTGAAAAATTCTGGCCGGTTAAAACCTTATCCCCAATACTAGCTTGCATATATTTTAAAATATCATATAATATAACTGGAATTTAGGTTTAAACTAACTTCCAGTATGAATATGGTTAAAAAAATCAAAAAAGGAGAATATCTAGATATCTTGCTTAGGTCAAAAAAAACCATTTTTTCAACAAAAGATGTAGCTTTATTGTGGGGTGAAGCAGGCGGAGGAGCTAGTCAGGTAAGGTTAAATTATTATGTAAATGCCGGAAAACTTTTTCGCATTCGCCGAGGTTTATATGCTAAAGATAAAAACTACGACAAGTATGAATTTGCCGCCAATATACTTCGTCCTTCGTATGTCAGTTTTGAAACCGTATTGGGCGGCGCCGGCATAACATTTCAGCATTATTCTCAGATCTTTGTCGCGTCATATGTAAAAAGAGACATAACTTGCGACGGCCAAGAATATACTTTTAGAAAAATAAACAGAAATATTTTGATTAACCCGGCTGGCATAGATCAAAGCGGAGAATATTCCATTGCCTCAAAAGAAAGAGCATTTTTGGATACCGCATATAGAAGCAAAAATTATCATTTTGATAATTTATCGCCTTTGGATTGGGACAAGGTCTTTGAAATATTACAAATTTACAGCAGTAAAAGAATGAATAAAGAAGTGCAAAAATATTATGAGCATTATAAAGTAAATAAATAAGATATGACACTGAGACCGGATATACACAAAAATATTCTGCATAAAATATTGGTTGATATATATTCCGATACCACAATCTCTCCTTTTCTTGGTTTTAAGGGCGGAACTGCGGCCTATTTGTTTTACGGCCTGCCACGCTTTTCTGTGGATCTTGATTTTGATCTGCTTGATGAGAGCCAAGAGAAACATGTCTTTGAAAGAGTGGGGGAAATCATAAAAAAATATGGAACAATAAAAGATGCCGAGAAAAAAAGATTCAATTTGTTTTTTCTTCTCTCATATGACCAAAAAGAAAAAAACGCCCAAAATGTAAAAATTGAAATTAATCGTCGAGATTTTGGTTCAAAATACGATACAAAATCCTATATGGGCATATCAATGCTGGTTATGACAAAAGAAGATATGTTTGCCAATAAGCTGATGGCAATGCATGAACGACTCGGGAAAGCGAATCGGGATGTTTTTGATGTGTGGTATTTTTTAAACAATAATTGGCCAATCAATGAAGAAATTATTGAAAAAAGAACAACATTGGCGTTCAAAAAATTTTTTAGGAAATGCATCGCCGACTTAGAGAAATTTGACGACCATAATATTCTTGATGGCATGGGTGAGCTCCTAAAAGATGAAAAACAAAAGGATTGGGTCAGAAATAATTTAAAAAAGGAAACCATTTTTTTGCTTAAAAGTTATTTATCAATAATAAAATAATATGAGTAATGATAATCCTAAGATGTGTTAAAAAACACATATCTTGGCAATAAATAGGCAATCAATGGATTTTATTAAGCAAACAAATTCACCTTCTTTCATTGTAAAACCCAATTCAAAAAGGTCGGAGCTTTTGTTGCTTGGGATAATTTGATATAAAAATGGCATTAGCATTAGGCACAAGTTCGGGCTTCGTAACATCTGCACCAAGCGGTGACCCAACTGCGGGGACTACCGTTACCAGTGACGGTGCAGCAATGGTTACCAAACATACTAGCCCTGCTAGTAAAACTTTAATTACAGCGATTGGTTGGTATAAGGTCGCTGGGACTACTTCTACCAATTTTCAAGTTGGTATATATGCCGCCGACGGTGCAACGGTTCCTGGTGAAGCAGGAACACGACTTTTTGTATCATCAGATTCCACCTCTGGGACAACTGCTGGCTGGAAAGTTATATCTGGTCTTTCTTGGCAGATTTCTCCAAACACAGTTTATTGGATTGGAGTGCAACATGATGCTCACTCTGGAAGCAGCACAATGGGCGCCGAAGCTTCTGGTGGCGCAGGTTATGACAGAACAACCACTCAAACAGCGCTTGCAAACCCATTTGGTGGTGGAGCATTGGCGGATGCCGACGGAATGCTTGCTATATATGCTCTGGTTTCTGCTGGGTCTTCAGCATCTCCATCAGCTTCACCATCAGCCTCACCCAGTCAAAGCCCTAGCGCTTCAGCCAGCCCATCAGTCAGCCCTTCTCAATCGCCATCGGCTTCAGCATCTCCTAGTGCTTCTCCTTCAGCATCTCCCAGCCAGTCTCCCAGCGCCTCAGCTTCTCCAAGCGCTTCTCCATCAGCAAGTCCATCCGCATCACCATCATCCTCCCCATCTCAAAGCCCAAGCGCTTCAGCTTCACCGTCTGAAAGCCCTTCTGAATCTCCATCTCAATCGCCATCAGCATCCGCTTCACCTTCCGAATCTCCTTCATCAAGTCCATCTCAAAGCCCAAGCGCTTCAGCTTCACCGTCTGAAAGCCCTTCTGAATCTC
>JBBUFS010000013.1:23813-24059 GCA_038056395.1 Patescibacteria group bacterium
CATCTCAATCGCCATCAGCATCCGCTTCACCATCAGCTTCACCTAGCGCAAGTCCTTCTGAATCCCCCTCGGCTTCTCCCTCGCAATCTCCATCAGCTTCCGCGTCACCAAGCTCCTCTCCATCAGAATCTCCCTCGCAAAGTCCTTCCGCCTCAGCTTCTCCTTCGGCATCACCAAGCGCTTCACCATCTGAATCTCCAAGTTCTTCACCATCTCAATCTCCTAGCGCGTCGGCTAGCCCATCAT
>JBBUFS010000013.1:24159-38166 GCA_038056395.1 Patescibacteria group bacterium
CTAGCGCAAGCCCGTCAGAATCCCCATCAGTGAGTCCATCTCAAAGCCCTAGCGCTTCCGCGTCTCCTAGTGTGTCGCCATCAGCATCACCCTCACAATCTCCCAGCGCCAGCGCTTCACCAAGCGCCTCACCATCCACTTCTCCGTCAGAATCTCCAAGTTCTTCACCATCTCAATCTCCTAGCGCGTCGGCTAGCCCATCATCCTCTCCCAGCGCCAGCCCATCACAGAGTCCGTCTGCTTCCGCTAGTCCATCAGCAAGCCCATCCGTTAGCCCTTCAGAAAGTCCATCAGTGTCACCAAGCCAATCTCCAAGCGCCTCGGCAAGCCCGTCAGAATCGCCATCAGTGAGTCCATCTCAAAGCCCAAGCGCCTCGGCAAGCCCATCAGCTTCACCGAGCGCTTCACCAAGTCAGAGTCCTAGCGCCAGCGCCTCTCCAAGCGCCAGCCCATCCACTTCGCCATCGGAGAGCCCTTCGGCTTCACCATCCCAATCGCCGTCCGCTTCAGCAAGCCCGTCGGCCTCTCCAAGCTCATCACCCAGTCAGTCTCCATCAGCTTCTGCATCACCGTCAGTTTCTCCTAGCGTCTCACCGTCTCAATCTCCATCGGCTTCACCTTCACAAAGTCCATCCGCTTCCGCTTCGCCTTCAGCATCACCTAGCGCAAGCCCGTCAGAATCCCCATCAGTGAGTCCATCTCAAAGCCCTAGCGCGTCAGCTTCACCGTCAGCCAGTCCGTCAGTTTCTCCATCTCAAAGCCCATCTGCATCAGCTTCACCGTCAGAATCCCCATCAGAGTCTCCATCAGCCAGTCCTTCCAAAAGTCCGAGCTCAAGCCCATCAGCCTCTCCTTCATCATCGCCTTCGCAAAGCCCATCAGAATCGCCATCAAAAAGTCCCTCCCAATCGCCATCAGCATCAGCCAGCCCATCAGAATCGCCAAGCGCCTCTCCATCGGAGAGTCCCAGCGCGTCACCAAGCGTCAGTCCCAGCGTTTCTCCTTCTGCCAGTCCTTCCCAATCTCCCTCGTCCTCTGTCAGTCCTTCAGAATCTCCTTCAGAATCTCCCAGCCAATCGCCATCGGCCTCTGCCAGCCCGTCAGAATCGCCATCTGCGTCGGCCTCTCCTTCTGAAAGTCCGAGCGCCAGTCCAAGCGTTTCGCCATCGGAAAGCCCCTCCGCAAGCCCTTCCGCATCGCTTTCTCCTTCGGCTTCTCCATCCGCCTCGCCATCTCAAAGCCCAAGCGCTTCTGTCTCGCCAAGCGCCTCTCCAAGCGCGTCTCCAAGCTCATCCGCATCTCCCAGCGAATCACCAAGCTCATCTTTTTCTCCGTCCGCAAGCCCTTCCCAATCTCCCTCGTCTTCTGTTTCTCCATCAATCAGCCCTTCGCCATTTGCCCGTTCATTGCAGGCAATAAACGGATTGGATGAGGCCTCAATAAGCGCGGTTAACGGGCTGTTGCACGCGAATATAAAAAATGTGAATGGATTGGAGTGGCATGAATAACCATAAATAACATTGCTTGACATATTATTTTTTGTTAAAATTAAAATAATAAAAGCATGCAGCAAAAAATTTTTAATTTTATAAAATACAATAACGCTTTTACTATTGTTCTGATGGTATTTTTTCTCGGGTTTGGAGTAAGCTTTGCCGCTAGTCCTGCGGTGCGTGATGGTGTTTATACCAGCCAAGAAACGGTTGTCTCTGTTGATAATAGTTTGGTTATTTCGGCTGATTTGGATAATTTTAATTTTAATTTGAGGATAAATGCCATCACCGAAGATGAAAGAAATTATTATGTGGCCTATTCATACCAAACTTTAACCATTGAGGATAGTATTTGGCAAAACAAAACAATGGGAAAAACATTAACCGTCAGCAAAGAAGCGCTGGACGGCAGAGACCTCGGCCTTTTTGTGGCCAAAGAATTGGGGGAGAATATAAATTACGAATTGTCCTACTTGAAAAGAGTTCAGAAATTGGAAAAAGAAAAAGGCGAGTCCCAAAAGATGGTGACCACAGAATATTCCGGCCTGATTGGAAAATTATTGGACCCAAAAGAAAAAGTGATAGAAGGTTATGTTCCGGTCATATCGGAACCAGTGCCAGAAGTTCCGGCAACAGTGGAATCCAATCCGGAAGAGGTTATTGTTTCCACTCCGTACATCCAGCCGCCGCAAGATGTTCCAGCGGACGAAGCAAAACCTGAAGAAGAACCTCCTGCCGCTCCCGTTTCCCAACCGCCGCCTGAACCAGCGCCAGCCGCCGAAGGAACAGAAGCAACCTCAACTCCAATTCAAGAAGAACCGATTGAGGAGCCTGCGCCCGCTCCGCTGCCGGAACCAGAAGATATGGTTGATGAAGAGTTGATTCAAGAAGTCGTAGAAGAGCTTAAGCAGGAACCAGTTCCAGCGCCGGAACCAGAATCAACTCCCGCGCCAGAGCCAGAAAATCCTCCAGAACCTACACCATAAATGAAAAAGTTTGTTTATTTGTTATTTTTTTTCATCTTTGTTTTTGGCGCCGGGCCGGTTTATTCGGAAGAATCCACTTCTGCCAGTTTTAAAATGCTGGATCCCGTCTTAGCGCCTTCCGGATATTCAACCTCAACCGGTTTTCAGCTTTGGGGCGCTATTTCTGAAGTGGCGATTGGAACAAGCACTTCTGCTTCTTTTGGCGTCAATGCCGGATTTCTATATTTTCCTTTTGCTTCCTCCCCCGTAGTTTCAGCCACCGCCGGAAGCGGCCAAGTGGCTCTTTCTTGGACTGCGTCTACCGGCTATTTGGGCTGGACAGCTTCCGGATATAATATTGCCCAATCAACCACTTCTAGCGGACCATACTCTTACACCAACGATGTTACTTCTCCCGCCACCAGAACCGGACTGACGAACGGCACCACATATTATTTTGTGGTGGTGGTTAGAGATATTTTTGGCAATGCCATTGCCAGCTCGACTGAAGTGTCCGCCACCCCCGCCGCCGGTACAGGCGGCACTGGCGGCACTGGCGGCAGCGGTGGGAGCAGCGGCAGCGGCAGTTCTTCTTATTCAAATACAGGAGCTATATTTTTAGGCCGAGCCTATCCAAAAACTACCGTCACCCTCCTTAAAGATGCTCAGGTAGCGGCTACCACCGTGGCGGGAGCTGACGCCAATTTCCAAATCACCCTGTCCAACCTTACCGGCGGCAATTATATTTTTAGTTTGTATTCTGAAGATAAAAATGGCAACCGTTCTTCTCTCTTGACTTTTCCGGTAAGCATAACTTCTGGGGTTACGACCAAAATAGGCGGCATATTTCTGGCGCCGACTATTGCGGTGGATAAAAGCGAAGTAAAGAGGGGAGATAATATAGCCATTTTTGGCCAATCGGCGCCGGCGGCGAGCATTATCATTTCTGTCAATTCTGATGAGGATATTTTTGTCAAAACAGCTTCTGACGCGGCGGGAGTTTATTTGCACAATTTTGACACAGTCCAGCTGGAAATGGGGGACCATGGCGCCAAATCAAAGGCGGCCTTAAAAGAAGAGATAAGCTCTTTTAGCAAAACCGTTAGTTTCAAAGTCGGCACCAAAAATGTTTTGGCCCAGGTCCAGAAATGCGCCAAAAAGGGCGACCTCAATGATGATTGCCGCGTCAACCTGGTGGACTTCTCCATAGCCGCCTTTTGGTATAAAAAGCCGTTGAGCGCTGCCTTTAAACTTAAAGAAATTGAACATTTAAACGGAGACGGAAAAGTTGATTTGATTGATTTCAGCATAATGGCCTATTATTGGACCGGATAATAAATTTCAATGATTAAATTTACAAATAAAAATAACTTTCTTTTGCTGATTTTATTTTTTATTTTTTGCTTTGCCAATAAAACCGAGGCCGCTATATTGAAACTGGCGTCTCCGAATGGCGAGTTGGGCTTGGGGCAAGAAATTAAAATTGACCTGATTATTGACACTGAAAATGAGCAGATTAACGCCGTGGGCGGAAGAATTGTTTTTCCGGAAAATCTCTTTGAGCCTAAGGAAATAAAAGACGGCAACTCTATAGTGAGTTTGTGGACTGAAAAGCCGCAGGTTAATGAAAACGGCGCCATTATTTTTTCAGGCATAATTCCAGGCGGTGTTAGTATCCAAAACGGCTTGCTTTTTTCTGTTGTTTTGGAAGCGACCAAAGAGGGTTCTGGAGCCATTGCTTGGCAAAACGCTGAAGTTCTGAAAAACGACGGCCTGGGCACATCGGCTGAAGCTAAAATTTCTAATTTTCAATTTATAATTTCTAAACAAACGCCAATTTCCCAAACTCCAATTTCAGAAATAAAAGACACTGAGCCGCCCGAAGGTTTTAAGCCAGCTATTGGCAGCGACCCGGAAATATTTGGCGGCCAGTATTTTTTGGTTTTTATCACCCAAGACAAAAATTCAAGTATAGACCATTATGAAGTACGCGAAGGATTTTGGGGCAAATATGCCACAGCCGAAAGTCCCTATCTTATAAAAGACCAATCACTCGGCAAAAAAATATACATAAAAGCGATTGATAAGGCTTCTAATGAGAAAGTTGTTAAATTTAAACCGGAGAATGCATTAGAGTGGTATCAACATTATCTGCTATTTGGTATAATGCCATTGGCTGCCGCTGCCGGTTTCTTGTTTAAAAAACTATGGCTAAAGTTTATAAAATAATTTTTTCTCTCTTGTTGCTTAGTTTGGCGCCGTTGTCAGCCAAAGCGGCCGCTCTTTCTCTGAGCCCCACCAGCGGCGCTTTTGAAATTGGCGATAAGATAACGGTCAAAATTATAGTGTCAAGCAGCGTTTCCATCAATGCCATTTCGGGGACTGTTTCTTTTCCAACATCTATATTTACCATTGAGTCCGTTTCCAAATCGGGGTCCATCCTCAATTTTTGGGTCAGCGAGCCGAATTTTTCGCAGGGAGCCGGCACTCTCCAATTTGAAGGAGTGGCTCTCGGCGGTTTTCAGGGAGGCACCGGCGCCGTAATAACCGCAGTGTTGCGGGCGACTAAAGTTGGCTCGGGAACTATTTCATTTAAATCGGGGCAAGTATTGGCCAATGATGGGCAGGGAACTGATGTTACCAGCGACCTAGGCGAAGCCACTTTTTCGGTTGAAGCAAAAAAGGAAACATCAAAATTGCCAATGCCGGAAGAAATCAAAAAACCGGAAATGCCCGAACAGCAACTGACTTTATTGTCGCCTGAAATATCGCTCACCAAGAAATTTGGGGAGCAGGCTATAGCCGGCATTTCCAGTTATCCGCAAACCCAAGTGCTGTTGACATTTATTTCTGAGAATGGGATAAAAATAGTCATTACTGGCATTACTGACAATAATGGAGAATTTGTGCTGCTGGTGCCGCAAACTCTCAAGCGGGGCAGCTACAAAGTTTCTGCCATTATAACCCAGGATAATATTGCCCGCAGTTACGCTTCCAATGAAATAACGGTCAAAATCGGCAATATATTTTCTGATATTAGCTGGTGGATGTGGCTAATCATAATACTTTTAATTGCGGCGCTCATATACTTGATTATCCGCAGATTTTTTGTCAGGCGAGAGGCCAAAGAAGCTGAAAACGCCGTTCATCAGTCATTCAAGCTCTTGAGGGAAGAAACCGACGGAGAGATAAAGAAAGACATGAAAGAGGCCGAGGATTTAATTGCCAAAGAAATAAAAGATATTGAAGAAATATGATGAAATTTCGTTATATATATATTTGGTTTATTGCTATTCTTTTGTTCCCAATCAGTTTTTCAGTTCAGGCTCAGACCGTCAATCTGGACGCATCCAAACTTGTCCCAAGGGTGGAGGTTTTCCTGTCGCCCCGCTCCGGAAGCTTTGTGGAAGGAGCCACCTTTGAAGCGCCTATCATAATTAATACCAAAGGCGCTAGTATCAATAGCACTGAAATAAGAGTTAATTATGATAAGGATAAACTTACCATCGTCTCGTCGTCAAATGGCGTATCAATAATAGGTATATGGGTAGAACCGCCAAAATATGACAATACGCGCGGCGCTGCAAGCTATATTGGGGTTATACCCAACGGCATCACCACCGATTCTGGTGTTGTTGGCACCATAACTTTTAAGGCGTTGCGCGCTGGTCGAGCAGTTGTCAGTATCAGTACCAATTCAAAAGTTCTGCTAAGTGATGGTTTAGGTACAGAGACAATTCTTGATTTACGCCGGTCAGAATATACTATCATTCCGAAAGCTCCCGAAGGGGTGCAAATATTTTCGGAAACTCATCCGTTTCAAAGCAGTTGGTATAACAATAATAGCCCCGCTGTTTCTTGGGATCGCGATCCGGATATCCAAGGTTTTAGTTATGAACTTGATAATAAACCTTCCACCATTCCCGACAGTAAGATAAACACCACAGACACGACAAAATCTTTTGAAAAATTAGGTGATGGATTGTGGTATTTTCATATCAAAGCAAATAAAGGCGGCGTTTGGGGAACGACTGGGCACTTCTTGATGAAAATAGATACAACGCCGACGGCGGAATTCAAGCCTGAAGTGAATTATGTGCTGGCTGCCACCGTCTTGGTTGAACGGGCTCTTATTTCTTTCTTCACCACTGATAATCTTTCAGGCATTAATCACTACGAAGTTGGCGTTATTAATAAAGAGGAATTGCTTACTCAATCTCCAATTTTTGTGCAATCGGAAAGCCCTTTTCAGGTGCCGGTAGATAAAGCCAATCTTAGGGTAATTGTGCGCGCCGTAGATAATGCTGGAAATATCCGCGATGCATCAATTGATGTAAAAGCGCCTTTGCTTATTACAAAACTTATTACAAAATTTCTTAAAGACTATCTGATATATATTTTAATATTTATTACTTTTGTTGGTTTTTTGGTAATTTATCGCACTATCCGAAATTTAAAACGCGCAAGAAAAGCAAAAGACCCAAACAAGAAATTTAGCAGCGCTTTTTTACCTCATTAGCGCCTCCACGCCATCCCACCAGCCATCATCATTGGTATTGCGGAGTTTGGGATTTGTTTGCATGCAAGTTTCTTTTTCTACGGCTCCTAAACATTCTTCATTATAATCAGCCATGCCATCTTGGTCTTTATCTTGAGTATAAATAATCAACCTGTCATCAATTTCCTGTCTCAAAGCGGTTGTGTCTTTGCTGGCAACAGCGCCTTTGAAAGGGCTAAAACTTAACATTTCCAAATTTTTATTTTCATCTCTGACAAAAAATATAATGGCTCTGGCGCGGCTGATAGAAACATCATCTTCTTTTATTTTAAAATCGGTGGCTAAAATAATCTGTTTTTCGTCGCTCCAAATATTTACAAAATCTTCTTTTTTTAGGGCAACGCCATATTGATAAGCCAAACCCATTCTGGCTTCGCAGTCAATTCTGGTCTTGGGGTCTTCGCAGACTGAAGCTATTTTGTAGACAACGCTTCTCACCCCCTCTATATTTTTAACCTTATTATATGCCAAATATTTCGAAAAAACCGCCCAAGCTACATCTTTGGGGGCATTTGACAGGGGCAAAGTTTGCCCTAATATATCAGGATCAATTTTTACTTTGCCCGCCATAGCTTCAGCGGAGGCGGGTTTGTTATCGTCTATCGGCGCCAAAGAAATATTTTTTGAAATTAAAAACAAAGAGGAAACAGCGATAATCAAGACGATAATATATAAGATTTTATTTTTCATGGAGCGAAGTTGAATAATAATCCGCCAGCTCTTTTATAAACCCCGGTCCATTATAAATCATGCCGGTTATAAGCGCCACCAAATCAGACCCGGCTTTGAATTTTTCTAGCATATCTTGCGGAGACATCACCCCGCCACAGCCGATAATAGTAAATCTTTCCCCATAAGCGGTTCTAGTTTGCTTGATTAATTCATTTGAAAGTTCAAAGCACGGCTTGCCGCTTAAGCCGCCACCATATTCTTTTGGCGCTTCATCTCTATAATCCAGAGAATTATAATCTTTGTTCAAGTTTCCTATAATGACACCTTTAATCATTTGGAATTTTTCCGCCACTTTAAGCAAGCCGTCAAATTCCGGCCATTCCAAATTTATAGGCATTTTTATATAGACTGGTTTGGTGCATTTTATTTCAGAAATTTTTGAAAGCAATGGTTCAAGTAATGTCGGCTCAGTAAAAGTCTCACCGCCAAAAGCGTTGGGGCAAGAAATATTTAAAGTATAATAATCGCCCACATTTTCTTCGTTTAATCTTTTAAAGCTATAAAAATAATCCGCCAATCCTGTTTCAGCCGAGCAATTTTTTTCATCATTGGTTTGGGCAACTGAAATGCCAGTTATAAAATCAAAATTCTTTTTGTATTTTTTCAGACGTTTTATTATTTCTTCCACCCCATCATTTCTGAGACCTTTGTTAACTAAAATACTTTTTGATTTTGGTAATCTTTTTAAGCGGGGGATTTTATTGCCTCCGCAAGGCCTAGTGGTAATTGAACCGACCTCTACGCCGCCAAAAGAAATTTCGGGCAAAATATTTATAAGCCGGCCATTGTAGTCAAAACCGGCCGAAAGCAAAAAAGGAGTTTTGTATGTCAGGCCATCAACTTTTTTTGAAATATCCCCGCCTTTATAGCCGTAAAAAACAGAAACTAATTTTTTTAAATATCTGTATTTTCCCAAAAATTCACCGGTCCAAACAAAAAAATCATGCGCCTTTTCCGGGTTGAATTTGAAAAGTATTGGTTTAAGAATCTTTTGGTACAGCATATTGTATAATATAGCATAAATGAAAATGAATATAAAAAAACTCAACACCCCTAAAAAAGTGCAAGATTTTCTGGATAAGATGCCTTTTAATTTTGAAGAAAAAGAAGAGAATTACATGTCGCCAATGCGAGTTCTCAAGATAGGGAAGATGCACTGTTTTGAGGGGGCCATTTTTGCCTGCTTTTGCCTGCAACAACACAATATTGAAAATTACCTGATGGATTTGAAAGTTAAGGATTTAAAAAAAGACAGCGACCACACTTTATGTATTTTCAAAATCAACAAATATTGGGGAGCCATTTCCAAGACCAATCATTCTGTTTTGCGCTGGCGCGACCCCATTTACAAAACGCCCCGCGAGTTGGCCATGTCTTATTTTCACGAATATTTTTTAGACAACGGTCAAAAAACTTTGCTCTCTTTTTCAAAACCTTTTGATGTTTGGAAAAGATTTGGAGGAAAATGGGCAACCATGGAAAAAGATTTGGATAAAATAGCGGAAGCGCTTGATGAATCTCCGCACATAAATTTTGTGCCAAAAGAAAATGAAAAATTTATAAGACCAGCCGGCAAGACGGAAATAAAAGGGGCTGGCATTACAGAATGGAAGAAAAAATAATCCACATGTTTTTTATTTGACTTTTTTATTTTGCAAGTATATCGTTTAATTTTAGAAGCAGTTAAATCCCACCCCAACAAAAGGAAATGTGTGATTCCACAACCCCGAATGATTCCGAATACGCGAGCATGTCCAAAGCTTGCTCACAAAACACCTAAAACCGTTCCGGTGAAAAACGGGAATCAAAAGCTGATGCGGGAAGAAATCCATATCTGTATTAAGAAATTTTGGGAGCAGTTTTGTAGAAAGGAGGTGGCCCAGTAATCTGGGGCCGCTGTGTGAGTTTTCCACAGCGGCCTTTCGCTTGCTTGCTTTATTTTTTAATTAGGTGTATAAATTGGTACTAGAAGTGTACCTCCCCCAGAAGAAAGGGATGTAGTATGAATGGTTTAAAAAGCCAGTACGAGTTTCCTAGCTCTTGGAGTTTAAACCTCTCGCCTGTAATGAAGGACGTGAGGGAGTTGCCGAGTGCTCTGAGACGGAAAAATCAGCAAAAATTACCCTCTCCGTCCAACAAAGACGGTAAAAAAGGAGGGAAAGAGATTCACTGACATAATTCGCCCCCCAGCTCCCCTCATTGTCATTTGAGGAAGAGTGAGCACCCTTGCGCAAGCTGTCGCCACCGCGACAGCTCGGCAGGGTGTTTTTTATTTCCCCTCTATTGTTGTAAGAGAGGGTAGGGTGAGTTATTATAAATATATGGAAAAATTCAAAAATTCCAAATTTATTTTTGTAGTCGGCATAGGCGGTTCCGATTTGGCGTCAAAAGCGGTTTGGCATGCTCTGACTCTCCACAAACCGGATACGAAGAAAAAAATATTCTTTCTGGAATCGCCAGATTCGCGCGAATATGAAGAGGTGGAAAATTTTGTAAAGAATGAAGTAGCAAATCTGGAAGAGATTGTTTTAATAGTCGTGAGTAAATCAGGCAAAACAGCAGAAACTCTGGAAGCTTTTCATAAAACATTTGATATTTTATCTGAAAAATTCGGTATACCGATAAGCGGAAGAGTGCTTGTCATTTCATCTCTCGATTCTCCCCTCTGGAAATTAGCTAAGGAAAAAAATATGGAATGTTTGGAATGGGAAGGAGATATAGGCGGGCGCTTCAGCGCGTTCACCGTCGCCCATACTGCCGTTCTTTTCATTGCCGGATTGGATGTTGAAAAATTCAAAGAAGGATCCCACTACGCTGAAGCTTCGCGGGACGAGCAAGAAAAACTTGCTCGAAAAATATTTGAGAGTTATAAAAATGGCGCCGAGATTTTGGATTTTTTTATTTTCAATTCGGAGCTGGAAGATTTGGGCAAGTGGTGCCGCCAGCTTATTGCCGAAAGTCTTTCTGTTTTGACGCCAACGGTATCCATAGGTCCAACCGATTTGCATTCAATGCTGGAGCTTTACTTGGGCGGCCCCAAAAATAGATTTACTATTTTTGTGCGGTCGTTAAAAGAAATTGATAATAGTATCAACGAATCGGCTTATGAGAATGTTACCGAAGCGTACGAAAAAGCCGGATTGCCTTTTGAAAAATATGAAATGCCGGAAATAAATGAAAAAGAGCTGGGGAAATTTATAGC
The DNA here is from genome assembly GCA_038056395.1 of Patescibacteria group bacterium. Taxonomy (GTDB): domain Bacteria; phylum Patescibacteriota; class Minisyncoccia; order Phycocordibacterales; family WO2-35-19; genus WO2-35-19. The sequence goes on from JBBUFS010000013.1 coordinate 35,110, forward strand.
TTTTATGATGGCCACGACAATTGAGCTAGCAAAACTGCTGGAAGTTAACCCGTTTGACCAGCCGGCAGTGGAGGAGTATAAATCCCAAATATCAAGTACCAAATAATAAACAAATTCAAATGACGGAAATTCAAAATTCAAAACAGGGAAGTGCGAAACAATATGACTTGGAAGAAAGAACTTTTAAATTTGCCAAAGCCGTTAGAATTTTTGTTAAAAAACTTTTAAAAACCACCGGAAATTTTGAAGACAGCAAACAGCTCGTAAGATCAAGTGGTTCAATCGGAGCAAATTATATAGAAGCAAACGAATCATTGAGCAAGAAAGATTTTTTGATGAGAATAAAAATTGCTAGGAAAGAGGCAAAGGAAACTTTATTTTGGCTAAACTTGTTAGATACAAATCAAGATAAAAATTTGGAAACAGAATGTTTGAGTTTAATAAAAGAATGTAAAGAATTAAAGCTAATTCTTAGCTCAATCCTCCAAAGATCAGAATAACTTTCAATACTAAAATGACCACTTGTCAAGTTGCTATTTTAATTTAAATATGTTTAAATGTAATACAGAAGGAGTTTGAAAATGCTCACTGAAGAAGTGAAGAAATTGAAATCGTTTTGGGAGAGGAGAGTTTCGCTTACAGCCGAACTCAAACAACTCGAAACTGATACAGCTAATCAAATGGCCATGCTCAGGACTCAACTTCTTGCTCGCCTTCGCTTGGCTTCAGATACAGATACGCCTCTGTATCTATGGTTCAGGTATCGAGGCGACCTTGATTCGTTGGTGGAATACGGACACTGGAAGTCAGAAGTCTACTTTGAGGCAGACGGCAAGACGACCAATGAAAATCGAATCAGTGGCTGGTTTCTACACCGAACAGAAGCAGTTGCGGCATTCGAGTCCCTTAAGGAACTTTGGGGTGAAGCTGTAACTGTGGGCGAAGCTGAATTGGGCGGGAATGACCTCACCAGCTACATGAAAGTTGATCTAATACTTCAATAGACCATACGCCGCCTAAGTTCACTTGAAATAACAACCGTCCGATGAGAGCCACTCGCTCCACGGGCGGCTTTCTTTTTATATATGTGATAAAATTAATTTGGTTCTGTTTTGGATTTGAAATTTTATTATTTGAATTTATTTGGAATTTGGTATTTGTAATTTGGAATTTAATAATATGTATATATTATTTGACATTGGAGCGACTAAAATCAGGATAGCTTATTCGGCCGACGGAGAAATTTTTGAAAAGCCTAAAGTTTTTGAAACTCCGCAAAGCTACGAAGAGGGTTTGAGATTATTTGCAGAGACCGCCCAAGAATGCGTCCAGAGCAGGGAAGTTAAAAAAATAGCCGGAGGTATGAGCAGAAGCATTCCGGGATGGACTTATGAAAAATTTAAAAATGATTTGGGAGAAAAATTCGGAGCGGCTATTTTCATAGAAAATGATGCCGCCACGGTCGGGCTGGGCGAGGCCAATTGGGGAGCGGGACGGGGATTTAAAATAGTGGCTTATATCACCGTTTCCACCGGCGTGGGCGGCGCCAGAATTGTAAACGGAAAAATAGACGAGCATACTGTCGGTTTTGAGCCCGGCAAGCAGATAATAGACATTGAAGAAGGTTCAAACAAAACGCTGGAAAGCCTGATTTCCGGCCGAGCCTTGGAGGAAGAGACCGGCAAACATCCTAAGGAAATAACAGACCAGGAAGTTTGGGACAGGCGCGCCAGAATGCTGGCCATCGGCCTGAACAATGTCATTGTGGAGTGGTCGCCCAATGTCGTGGTAGTCGGCGGCTCAATGGTCACCGGAGAGCCGGCCATACCACTGGATAAAACCGAACAATATCTGAAAGAAATTTTGAAAATTTTTCCCGAAATTCCACCCATAAAGAAAGGCGAGCTTGGCGATTTCGGCGGCCTCTACGGCGCCCTTGCTTATTTGAAGAATATAAAATAGCAGATCCCGTGATGTTTTTCACGGGATCTTTTGCCAGTTAGAAATCCAGCCGAGTTTGACCGGTTTCAGCCGCTTTATTTTTATCTGAAAATTTAATACACTTGGGGCATGAAAAAAAAGAAAAAGGAACAAAGCATTATCATATATCAAGCAAAATCCGGAGCTATTGAGCTTCGAGGCGATTTGAGTAAAGAAACTATTTGGGCAACACAAGCACAGATTGTTAAACTTTTTAATGTTAATCAATCTGTCGTATCTCGTCATATAAATAATCTCTTCAAAAATGGTGAAATCCAAGAAAAAAGCAATATGCAGAAAATGCATAATGCAAATTCTGATAAACCTGTCGCTTTATATTCTTTAGATGTAATTTTAGGCATTGGTTATAGAACAAATTCAAAAGTGGCAATTGAATTTAGAAAATGGGCGACTAAAACATTGAAAAGTTATATCGTTAATGGCTATGCAATAAATAAAACCCGGATTGCTAAAAATTACGGGCAATTTCTGAACGTTATTGAAGATATAAAAAAACTTCTTCCAGCCGGATCGGCGACGGAGTCAAAAGATGTGGTTGAGCTTGTTTCTCTCTTTGCCGACACTTGGCTTTCGCTTGATGCCTATGATAAGGAACTTCTGCCAAAGGGAAGACTGACAAAAAAGAAAGTTAAACTAACGGCTGATAAAATTACAGACAATCTTGCTCAATTAAAACAAAAACTTTTGGAAAAGAAGGAAGCAAGTGATATTTTCGGGGTTGAAAAAAATACCGGAAATGTTTCCGGAATTATCGGTAATGTAATGCAGACATTCGGCGGCAAAGAGTTATATCCGACTGCCGAAGAAAAAGCGGTTCATCTTTTATATTTTATGGTCAAAAACCATCCATTTATAGATGGTAATAAAAGAAGCGGGGCTTTTGTCTTCGTTTGGTTTTTGCGACAAGCAAACATTTTGGATGTTTCTAAACTTACTCCATCGGCTTTAACTGCCCTTACCATTATGGTAGCCGAGAGTAATCCCCAACATAAAGAAAAAATAATCAGACTCATCTTAAACTTAATCTCCAAAAAATAATATGAGTTTAAGCATCGG
>JBBUFS010000014.1:0-27236 GCA_038056395.1 Patescibacteria group bacterium
CCTTACAGGCTAACACGAAATATCAAAATTAGACTGCTCTAAAGGGCTTTAACTCGAATCGCATGCTCGTTTGCTTGCTCGCTACTCTTGTGCTGCTTCTCGTGGTTTCCCCGCTCGCGGCACAGGAAGACACCTACGTGGTTCAGAAGGGCGACACCCTTTGGGTGCTCGAGGGAGAATATAACGGTAACCCGACGCAATGGCGTCGAATCGTTCAACTCAACCCATTTCTCCAAGAGCCCGGGCGCATTTTCCAGGACCAGCAAGGTCGCACCATCGCGCTAATCAGCCCCGGGCAGAAACTGGTCGGATTGCAGGCGCTCGGAATTATTCCGACGCAAGTATCCACCAGTCAGCTCCAATTACCACAACCGGAAGCTAAGGTGTACCACGTACCAACCACTCCCGCATGGGTTTGGTGGCCGCTGGTGCTCGCGGTCGCAATTCTGATCGTCGCATGGCTGATCTATCGGATGCTCACACGAGATCCGGTGAACTCGAGACCGGCGATGGTTCAAGGCGGGGTCAATACTCCGGAAGCTGCAACTGTTGGTTTTCAGCAGATGGCAGCTCGTGCGGCCGGACTTGGACAACACAGCACCGATCCCACATACTATCAGAGGTTCACTGTGTTGAGTCAGGTTGCCGGGCGCATCTGGGGAGTTCTCAACGTTCGCTATGCGGACGGCCGGGAAGTTCCTCGTCGTCTCAGCGGCGATCGTGCGTATCAGGCTCGCGTTCGTTTCGACAACGGACGTGAGGAGGATTTGTACATGCTCCAGGGGTGCGGCAATGACCTTAGATACGGCGGCATCAGTCGCTATCTGCCCGGACCGGAATTTCGGTTCGAAGCGGATCCTGTGGTTGCAACTCCAGCGCCGACTCCTGTTTCGCAACCCGAAGCAGAGTCCGAACCGGCGCCGGCAGCCCAAACTGCTCCCGCTCCGGAACCCGCGCCAGCGCCTGCTCCGGTAGCACCCGCTCCGGCGCCAGCCAAAGACGCTCCAGCTGCAAATCGCAGCAGTCTGACATTCGAAATGAAGCGCTCCACTAACGGCGAGCCTCACTTGGTCCGGTTCGATTCGGATCAGGTCGAGGAGTTCTTCATCGGTCGCGACCGGCGGATCACAATCCGCTATCGCGAGGTCGAAGAACCAACCGCAAGCAAGTAAGTAGCACAAGTCCGAAAGTACTCAACTCTCAAGAGCCGAGCAATCCTTTGGGAAAGCTCGGCTCCCTATCTGAATCCGTCGAAAGTTGGTGGATCGAGATTGGGATGTTCTTTAGAAAGGTTGGTGACAGGTGGACAACAAACACTTTTGGAACGTGCAGTGCAACAACTGCGGTCTGACTCTTCGACTGACCGTTGGGGACAAAGACTTGGGCAAGACGGTAGAAGCCATCTGTCCCAAGTGCAGAACGCAAACCAAAACCACTATCGGAGTTACGGTCACGGGGAAGTTTCCGATACCTCCCAGACTGGAGCAGAAGATGGCCGAACTCGCAGAGAAGATCACAACCAACCCCGAGATCGCCGCAATCATGGAATCTATTCGGGACGAGGGATTTGGAGTATTCTTCGCGATGGGCTTTTACGAGCGAAGGTCGGCCAAAAAAGTCGAACCGAAGCCAAAAGTTGACAGCGACGGCAAAATCAAAGTCGGCACTTTTACGGAGGAGGACGAGGAAAACTTCAAGAAGTTCTTCAATATCAAGTTGTGATACTCCTTGTACCACCTTCACCAGAGGGCGACCAGTAATGGCCGCCTTTTTCTCATTCTCTATATTTTATGCTTCAGCAAGACTTTGAAAATTCACAAATCTATGTATTATTATGCCAATCATGGAAAATTTGATCGAAAACCTTAAAATCCGCCATGAGGCAGTGTTATAAATTTTTTAATAATTCTTTATTTCCAGCAATCAAAGCCTCTTTTTTAGCCCGTGTCCATTTTTTGATTTGCGCCTCTCTTTTTAATGCCGATGATCTGTTTGGATATTTTTCAGTATATAAAATTTTTGAAACTTGTTTGGAACTAGTATAATGCCCACCGACTCCGCTTTTGTGTTCATTAAAACGACGGTTTAGATCATTTGTTATTCCCGTGTAAAAAGATTTGTCTTTACATTCAATTATATAAACGAAATACATATAAAAAGTGGTTCGGCTCTCGCCTGCGGTGAGCGCAGTCGAATCGCTCACCACACTTCACCTCGCTCAATACAAATGTAATTTGCTTTTATCATTTTTTGGTTTTTGTCGTATGGCCTGCGCTGAGCGAGCGTAGCGAGTCGAAGTGCTGGGGAGGAAGGAATCGGACCTTCATACACAGCTTCAAAGGCTGTTGTCCTACCATTAGACGACCCCCCAATTTATCAAGCCACAGCTTTTAGCGGGGGCTGATACCACATATTTATATCATTATTTTGGCTTTTAATCCCAATCCATCTTATCTTTGCTAAAAGCGAATTCAGCAATGTGAAAAATTGTGTAGGTAATAAAAAAAGCCGAAAGAACATCTATGGTGTAGTGCATGTGAGAGAGAAGAACGACAACGGCGAAAGTTAAAGAAAATAATATAAAAATATACCGAATAATTTTATCTTTCCAAAAAACAAGAGCCAGAAGGAATGGCAGACCGGTGTGCCCGGAGAAAAATAAATCGCCGCCAAATGTTAATTTATTTAAGATGTTGGAGTCAATATATATTTGAGACGGAAACGGCCCGATGTGGGTCAGGGTGATAAAAATTGACCTGATTATTATAAACAAAGCGATACTTTTAACAGCGAAAGGCATCTGATGCGGCCTCATAGCGCAGACAAAAACTATAAAAAAGAAAAATATAATAGAGCCGTAAACAAACACGCCATCAAGATCATAAGCCCGAGTGTTGGATAATATAATATCTGTCACTGAATTACTGATACTTTCGGTAGCATAGGTTCCGGCATAAAAATTTATAACAATACTTGCCGCTAAAAAAATAATAGACATCAAAAACGAAGTTAAAAATTGTTTATCTGTAAAATGCTTTTTATAATCTGATATTTTTTCTTTCATAAAGTATATGATAGTAAATATTTGCTTATTTAGCCAATTTTTTAACAAATTCTTCAATCATTTCTGACATTTCTTTGGCGGCGTTGTGGACCGTGTTATGGTCAATATCGGGAATACTTATGAGTTCAGAGTTTTTTATTTTTTGGGACATCAAGAGAGAATTTTTAAATGGAACCATCGTGTCTTTTTCTCCATGTATGATAAGTGTCGGCACATTTATTTTTTCCAAAAAATATCCTTGCCCAAGGACTAAAGATTGTCTTAGGGTATAAAAATGAGCATGAAGTCCTGTATTTCTCATATCAGCAAGATTCCTTTTTATATCCCAATCCGTTGAATTTATATGTTTGCTATAATCCACACGGCCACGAGGTTTTGGGTTAAACGGCACAAAATTAAGAATGCCTGTTATTATTTTTAAAATGGGCCGGAAAATTTTTGTCAAAAAACCTTCACTCAGATATATTTCCGGTGAGGTAAAAATGTTTGCAATAACAGTATCCCCCCATAATTTTATATATTCAAGTGCTATAAGTGCGGCAAAAGAGTTGCTGATTAAAATAAATTTTGAAATATTAAGGCGCATTACCAAATCATGCAGGTCCTCGGCAAAATTTATTATTTCATAATCGGAATAATTGCTAAACTTTTTAGAATTACCATGCCCGCGAATATCATAAGTTAAAACATTATATTTATTTTCAAACTTTTTTTCATAAGGCAGCCAAGCCGAAGAACTGCCGCTGACACCATGTATGAAAACAAGTGTTGGGCGGCCAGGCTCAAAATCATTGATTCTGTAATACAACCCTTTATCTTCAAAAAAATATTCTTTCACATTTTTCAAAGTAATGAATAATATAATTGCTCAAGTTTTAATACGCTTTTGTCTATATCATAATTTTTGCTTATCTCAAAGCTCTTTTGCCCCATCCTCTCCCGCAGTTCCCTGTCATGGAGCAAAGTCAGCACTTTATCGGCCAAATCCAAATGGTTATACGGGTCAAACAAAAAACCGTTGTCATTTACAAAATATTTTGAGGCGCTTTCTTTGGAATTGGCTACGACTATCGGTTTACCGCATGCCATCGCTTCAAGTACCGCCATACCTTCAAGCTCTGCCAAAGATGGCATAACAAATATATCACTTGCATTATAGGCCAATATTTTATCTTCATCACTAATCAATCCAAGAAATGTAATATGCTTACCCATTCCAAGACTTAGAGTGAGCTTTTCCAATTTTGATTTTAAATATCCGCCACCAACTATCATAATGTGCGTATTTTCGTGTTCTTTGATTATATGCGGTACCGCTTTGATAAGTGTATCAATGGATTTTTCGGGAAATAGCCGGCCAACAAATAATAGTTTTATAATATCATTTGGTATATTAAATCTTTCATGGAAATCACCAACATTGGTTGTTTTAAATTCTCTTAAATTTATGCCATTACTTATTACTACTGACGGCTGGTTTTTATCACTCAATTTATCCAGCAAGGCGCGCGCCATTTCTGACGGATAGATTAATGATTCTGCTTTTCCATAGACCCAAATCAGAAATTTATTCCACATATGACCGAGGGCCGGCCGAATAATTTTTGGCATATCCATAAATAAATTTTCCGGCTGAGAATGAGAGTGCGCCACTATTTTTATATTGAGCGACTTGGCTGCTCTGATGGCCATAATTGCGCCGGACATAGGCAAAATTATATGCACCACATCAATTTTTTCTTCCTCAAAGACATTTTTTAGTTCCCCGACGGAAGGGAAAGCCAGATTCCACCCGCCTGATTTTGGCACCGGAAAACTTCTATAACGGTAGGCTTTTATGCCGTCGTGGTGGCTATGGTCTTTATGTTCTTGCGAACGGGCGCCTATAAAAACGATATGGTGCCCGCGTTCTCTCAGCAGTTTTCCAAATCGCATTGTTGAAACAACCACACCGGATTTATTGCTTCCAACAGGATCGCACACCATGGCGATGTTAAGTTTTTTTCTGTCTTCACTCACGCTTTTATTTTTATTATATTTTTATTATATCGTTTAATTAACCACCAGATTGTTAGAACGGCAAAAATGGCGCTGACTGTGGCAGTATAATAATCCAAATATTTGGCGATTTGGATATAGGCGCCGGCAAATAAAATGCCAAGTATTAAAAGTATCACTGATTGAACCACAGTAACCGTGGCACAAACAATGAAATATTTTTTGTAAGGCACATGCACGGCGCCAGCAGCTAATAATCCCGTAAACCCCAGACCGTGAATAAGTTTAGACATAATCAGCGCTTTTTTATGGTTATCCGCAAAATATTTTTTTGCTTCTTCTAAATTTTCTTCTTTGACCATGAAAAATCGCAGCACCCTCTTACCCATTCGTCCGGCAAAATATAGCAGTGTATCGCCTATAATGTCGCCGGCAATAAGTATCGGCAAAACAATCCAAGGATTTAATATTTTAATAGTAACCAAAAATCCGCAAATGACAGCCAAAAAAGGTCCCTCAATGACCGAAAAAGGCAGGATAATCAGATACTTATACGCCAATATATACTGGATTATCATGCCATAACTATACCTCAATCAGGAAATTCTTTACATAGTTTTAAAGGGCCGTGCAACATGATATAAATGGCAATAAAATTTTATTGCTGTTATTTTTCCGCGTTGCAAGAATCAATGATAGCCAGTTCAATGGGAAGTTCTGGAATGGAGGCGTAATTTTGGCGGGAATAAGCCTCTAAAAGGGCCAACAGAGTTTTTGAGTTTAAATTTTTGGCGGTTTTAGCCAATTCAGAAAGTTTTTGGAACTCTTCTTCCCCTGTTTCGTCTATAATCAATTTTTTCATATTGGAAGCAAAACGCAGAAGCAAGACAAATCGCAGAGAACGCAAAATCATTTTTAAAAATATTTGCATATCGGCATTTTCTTCACTTGCTTTTCGCACTGCTCCAATTCCTTTTTCCGTATTTTGCTCGGCAATTCCTTCTAAAACTTCCAAAATGCAAGACTCTTTCGGCGCGCCCAGCACTTTTTCAACTTCAATATGCGACAATTTCAAATCAGACGATGAGTGAATTATTTTTTGCAAAACAGAAAGAGCGTCGCGGAAAGAGCCATCAGCCAAGGTGGCTATAAGCGAAGCGGACTTTTTTTCTATTTCATATTTTTCGGCCTTAGTAACTCTAAGAATATCTTCAACCAGCATCTGATGAGTCGGTTTTTTAAAGGCAAAACATTCACATCTGGAAACAACAGTATCGGGAAGTTTGTGTTGTTCAGTGGTGGCCATTATAAAAATGCAATGTTCCGGCGGTTCCTCTAAAGTTTTTAAAAATGCGTTCCAGGCTGGTGGAGTAAGCATATGCGCCTCGTCCATGATATAAACTTTGTATTTTGAAGAATATGGATAAGTATGAACTGCGTCTCTTATTTCCCTTATTTCATCAATGCCTCTATTTGAGGCGGCATCTATCTCGTAAGTGTCTTCCGGACTTACGCTAAGGGCTTTGGCGAAAATACGAGCCACGGAAGTTTTGCCCGTTCCTCTGCTACCCGAAAATAAATAAGCGTGCGAAATCTTGCCTGTTTTGGCTTCGTTTTCCAATACTGAAACTATGTGGTCTTGGCCTTTGATCCCACTGAATTTATCCGGCCTATATTTGCGGTAAAGCGCTAATTCCATAAACCACATTCTATACTAATTTTTTCTTTTTTCCTAGAAAGAAGATGACCTTTGAAGATTCTGTCCCAAAAGGTCATCTTCAATTTTTTTATTTTTTGTTTACTTGTGGATAACTGGTGTTGCATACTTTCTAATTACTTTCTATAATAGTATTATTATGATTACAAAAAAACAAAAACAGGTTTTTGATTTTGTGAAAAAATATCATGTCAAACACGATTATGCTCCTTCTCTCGATGAAATCAAAAAAAAATTTAACCTCGCTTCTGTTTCTACGGCTCATTATTACATAAAAAAACTAAAAGAAGCTGGTCAACTCAGCAAAGAGCGCAATCAACCCCGCTCTATTGTTCTCAGTAATCATGAGACAATGATAAAAATTCCTTTTTGGGGAACAATTGCCGCCGGCGAGCCAATTGAGGTAATTGAGGATAGAGAAACTATTGCCATTCCAAAAAGCAGACTCCCGAAATCTGGCGAAGTATACGCTCTCCGAGTTCAGGGCGATAGTATGGTAGATGAGGGGGTAAATGATAAAGATACAATTTTGGTTAGAAAACAAAATACCGCAGAAAATGGAGATAAAGTAGTGGCTCTTTTAAATGGAAACGAAGCAACGCTTAAAACATTTTATAAAGAAAAAGGGCAAATTCGTCTGCAACCAGCAAATAAAAATTATCAACCAATTATAATCAAGAACAACCAACCTTTAATTTTGCAAGGCATTTTACTTGATGTTATAAGAACTAATGAAATAGAACAACAGATTCAAGATTCTGTTTTGCCATCCTCTAAAAATATTGTGTCGCGTGATGTAATTTTTGAAAAAACAAAACCTTATTTTGAATGCCCCAGTTTTATTTTATACCATGAAGATTGTTTAAAAATTCTGAGTCAAATACCTGTTAACTCTATTGATATGATATTTGCAGACCCCCCATATAATCTTTCAAATAATGGTTTTAGTCTTCATGCCGGAAAAAGAGTTAGTGTAAATAAGGGTGCATGGGACAAAAGCAGGGGTTTTAAAGATGATTATGATTTTCATTATAAGTGGCTCGATGCTTGCAAAAGGGTTTTAAAACTAGAAGGAACTCTTTGGGTAAGTGGAACATATCATTCAATTTACCAATGTGGCCACGCACTTCAAGCTCTTGATTATCATATACTAAATGATATTTCATGGTTCAAACCAAATGGCTCGCCAAATTTAAGTTGCCGTTTTTTTACCGCGTCACATGAAAATTTAATTTGGGCGCGGAAAGATAAAAAAGCAAAACATATTTTCAATTATGAATTAATGAAAAATGGAAATTGGACAGAAGATTTTATAAAAAAACCTAATTTGCAAATGCGCTCCGTTTGGGCGATTTATCCACCCAAAAAATCTGAAAAAGAATTTGGCAAACACCCAACCCAAAAACCAATAGAACTTTTGAAACGAATTATTCTCGCGTCAACAAAACCCAACGCCACCATTCTTGACCCATTTACAGGAAGTTCAACAACAGGAATTGCTTCGGAAATAATAGGCAAAAGAAAATTTATTGGAATTGATACTGAACGAGATTTTTTAGATGTTTCAATAAAACGATTTGAGAAGATAAAACATAATCCAATACTTATGCAAATCAGTTAAAACCGGGCACTGCAGCTTGAAGCACTTCAGTATAATGTTTTTTCCCGTCAATATAATCTTTTAGTGTAGTAAGAAGATTACGAAACATATATGCACCAGGAGTAATTTTCTCATTTTTACAAAAAAGTTCTATAACCATGGCCACATAATCAAGTGAAAGCGTATAAGGTTGCTCCAGTCGAGCATAACGGGTGGTAATTTCTTCTACAGTTTCGAGCTGATAGTTGTTTCGTTCTTGAACAGAAGAAAATGGAGTTGTATGTTCATAATAATTTATGTAATAATCAACAATTTCGTGCACTTCATTTCTGTATTTAGGAATTTTCAGAAGCAAATCAACAACCCAAAAAGTATGTGTTGGTGGGCGAAGTGTTTTATCATGTCCCGGAATAAGAATTTTTATTACAAAATCAATATCTGGCCTTGCTCCTCTATTACCTTGAAATAATCCAACAAGAGTGCCATCCTTTGTTTTGTATGTTTTGAAAGCTTCCTTGGGCATACCTTTAACATATGCTTTCATTTGTTTAAGATTTGTACCGTCAAAATAATTTGGATTGTAAATTAAAGAAGATTGTGGCATAACCATCACAATCTAGCACTTTTGCCGAAACAGATCAATTATTCTGTGATCCACAAAAATAATTTATACATAAAAAGATATGTGGGATAATTTTAATATTACTATAATTAAAAATTTATGACGCAAATCAAAACTTATACCGCAACTATTAAAGTCACTTTTGATGCTTATGAGAAAGAAAATCCTCGTTTGATTGCTAAGGGCATGGCTGATTATTATAATGGGACAAGAGGAGCTAATTTGTACATTTATGGCGTAATGGAAAAACTTATTGAAAATAATAGAAGCAAAACCATGCTAAAATAAACTTATGTCATTTTCTCATAAAATAAGAGTCGGAGTTTTACGCGGCGGACCGTCACCAGAATATGAAGTGTCTCTAAACACCGGCAAAACTATTTTGGCAAATTTGCCAGACGAATATGAACCAATTGATATTTTAATTTCTAAAAATGGCGCTTGGCACACCGGCGGGCTGAGAAAAGATCCTTACAGAATTCTTAAAACTATTGATGTGGCAGTGAACGCCATGCATGGCACTTATGGCGAAGACGGCACTGTTCAGAAGATGCTTGAGCGTTTCAATATTCCCTACACCGGATCAGACTCAATGGCTTCTGCTCTCGGCATGAACAAAATAATGTCAAAAAATGTTTTTGAAAAGTATGGATTGAAAACTCCGCATCATATAATTATTGAAAAAGCTGGCGATGATGGCATTACAAAGGAAATGATGAAAAAAATAAATGAAAGCCTGCCCTTCCCTATTATTATCAAACCGCTGAATTCCGGCTCTTCACTTGGCGTTTCCTTGGCAGAAAAAATCGGCCAGATAAAAAGCGCTTTAAAAAAATCATTTGAACACTCGTCCAAGCTTATAGTGGAAGAATACATAAACGGCAAAGAGGCCACCTGCGGGGTGATTGACAATTTTCGAGGGGAAGATATTTACACTCTTTTGCCTGTGGAAATAGGAACTACCTCACCCTCTTTTCTTGATTATGATTCCAAATATAAAAATCTTAAGTCAGGATACATAGTGCCTGGCAATTTCACCGGCGAGGAAAAGAGGCAAATCCAAAACGCGGCCGCTTTGATCCATGGGGCTTTAGGTTTGAGGCACTATTCGCGCTCGGATTTTATCCTTCATCCAAAACGCGGCCTTTTTGTTTTAGAAGTCAATACTTTGCCTGAACTGACCCACCGCTCCTCATTTATAAAATCGCTTGAAGCGGTCGGCGGCAATATCAAAGAATTTCTCTCCCATCTGCTTGCCAAGACACTGAACGGGAGATAATTTTGTGCTTGCACCGCAAAGCTTTTGGAATTTTGCGACAAAAGCGAAGTGGTGGACCGTGTCGGAATTGCACCGGCGACCTCTCGAATGCGAATCGAGTGTTCTACTAACTGAACTAACAGCCCAGTGGACGATACTGGATTTGAACCAGTGGCCTTGCGAATGTGAATCGCACGCTCTAACCAGCTGAGCTAATCGTCCGTGTCCGCAGCGGTAGTTTAACACAAAAATATGGTATAAATATATGGTTGGGCCCGTAGCTTAGTTGGTAGAGCGCCACATTTGCAATGTGGAGGTCGCCCGTTCAAATCGGGTCGGGTCCACCAATTGTTATTTTCCTATAAATCTATTATAATTCTACAATAACAATAAGATGCTTGGAATTGGAGATAAAAAAATATCAACCGAGAGCTACAAAGGAGTGAGGGATTTTTATCCGGAAGAAGAGGCAGTTCAAAATTATATTTTTGGCGTAATGAGAAAAGTGGCTGAATCTTGGGGCTACGCGGAATATAATGCCTCATTGCTGGAGCCGCTGGAGCTTTACAAATCTAAAACTAGCGAAGAAATTGTAAATGAGCAGATTTATTCTTTTAAAGATCGGGGTGGTAGAGAGGTGGCTCTACGGCCGGAAATGACGCCGACGGTGGCCAGAATGGTAGCCGCTAAAATCCAAGAGCTCCCCGCTCCTATTCGATGGTATTCTATTCCAAACCTTTTCAGATACGAGAAGCCGCAGAGGGGCCGTCTGCGCGAACATTGGCAGCTTAATATTGATATGTTTGGGATCGCTGACCCTTTTGCTGATGCTGAAATTATATCTATTGCGTCGGACTTGATGAAAAGTTTTGGAGCCAAGGAAAAAGATTTCCAAATCAGAATAAACAGCAGGACTATTTTAGACGCGATATTTGGCAAATTGGAGATTGAAAATGACAGAAGGCAATTCGTCTACCGGCTGATAGATAAGAAGGATAGAATGTCTAGCAGTGATTTTAAGCATTCCCTTGATGTCTTGATAGGAGAAAACAAAACAAAAAACCTAATGGAAATGTTATATTTCGGCGAGGGTATACTGACTATGATTACCGAAGATTCGGCTGCCAAATATTTAAACAATACAATCAATATACTCCGGGACCGAGGCGTTTCTAATTTGGTTTTTACACCAACAACAACCCGCGGCTTTGATTACTATACCGGCGTGGTTTTTGAAGTGTACGATACAAACAAAGAAAACCCGCGTTCTCTTTTCGGGGGCGGCCGGTATGACGATTTGGTTGGCGCTTTTATCGGCCAAAAAATGCCGGCGATCGGTTTTGGCATGGGAGACGTAACCATCAGAGATTTTTTGGAGACTCACAATTTGCTGCCGAAAATAAATTCTACTACCGACCTTTATATTTGCGTGGCTTCAGACACTCGGATGGAAGAAGTTTACAGGGTAGCCGAATCCTTCAGAGAAAATGGCGTGAGAGTGGCAGTTGACATCTCGGGCAAGAAACTTGCAGACCAGCTAAAATCTTTGGGCAAAAGAAAAATTCCTTTTGTAATGGCGGTTGGCCCTGAAGAGTTAAAAAGCAAAAAATTCACCATCAGAAATACGGAAACCAGAGAAGAAAAGTCAGGAAACATTGATGATATCATAAATTTCTTGAAAAATGTTTGATGAAAAAAATAGTTTTTGACATAGAAACCTCCAATATTTTTTCTGAAGTCGGATCAAACAATCCGGCTGATTTGGCCATTTCAGTTGTTGGAATTTATCAATATGAAAATGATTCATACAGCGCTTTTTTAGTTGAAGAATTTAACAAGCTTTGGGCTATTGTTGAAAACGCTGATATGTTCATTACTTTTAATGGCGACCATTTTGATATCCCATTGCTCAACAAATATTATCCGGGAGATTTACTTAAAATTAAAAGCATTGACCTCTTAAAAGAAATGCAGAAATCCGCTGGCCGGAGAATGAAACTTGACCAAATTGCCGAAGGCACTTTGGGTGTCAATAAAAGCGGCCACGGACTAGATGCTATCCGCTGGTGGAAAAACGGCGAGATTGAAAAATTAAAAAACTACTGTCTTGATGATGTCCGCATTACCAAAAACTTGTACGAATACGCCTTTAAAGAAGGCAAACTTATTTTTAAAGAAGGCCCCAACCTAAACGAAGTCAAACTAGACACTTCCGGCTGGGAAACTTCTCCCACCTCTTCTGCCCTCAACTACACTTTGCCTTTTTAATATGATACAATACATTTATGTCTGAAAAATTATCACTGCCAATATCCATCATAATTGCGGGGCTTTTGATTGGCGGCGGTATTTATTTAAACGGCAAAATTACAAAAGAAAATCCAACTGTTGCTCAAAAACAGCAATTAAAATCCCAGAATATTTCCGACCTTGTCCGCCCCATTGACGCCAACGATCATATTTTAGGTAGTTCCAAGGCCAGAGTTTTGGTGGTTGAATATTCCGATACCGAATGTCCGTTTTGCAAAACATTCCATAACACTATGAATTCTATAATGCAAGAATATGGCAAAAATGGAGATGTTGCTTGGATTTATAGACACTATCCCATCGTTGGGCTTCATTCCAAAGCGCCCAAAGAAGCTGAAGCGCTGGAATGCGCGGCCAATCTCGGAGGCAACAGCAAGTTTTGGGAATACACTAATAAACTTTACGAAATCACTCCCTCAAACAACAATCTTGACCCCAAAGAACTCACCAATATTGCTACTGCAGTTGGCCTTTCTTCCACCTCTTTTGACACCTGTTTAAATAGTGGCGAATTTACTCCAAGAGTAAATCTTGATGTAAAAAATGCCAAAGAAATGAATATTTCCGGCACTCCATATAGTGTCATTGTAGATACCAAAACCAACCAGTATTATCCCCTTGAAGGCGCTTACCCTTACGCCCAAGTCAAATCAGCCATTGATTTAATTCTGCAGAGTTAGTTTTCTATATCCGCAATACTGGCAATCCTTATTGTCACAAATCTCAGTCAGCAGTTTGCCGGACCAGACGCTTTCTATTAAAAATTCAATCTCTTTTTTAACTTTTTCTATATCTGATTTTTTTATGGGCAAAAAAATTATTGGACAGCGGTTTTTTGAGTCAGGCTTAATAAAAACCAAAGCCGGTTCAATAGTTTTGTCCACCCTTCGACTTCGCTCAGGGTCTTCGAGAAGCATTTTATAAAAAACAAGTTGGCGGAAATAATTGCCGTCCGAATTTTTTGTTTCGCCTTTTATGGCGTTTACGCTCATAGCTTCGCGGGTTTTATAATCAAAAACTAAAATTTTGTTTCCTTGTTCTATTAAAGCATCCAATTTGCCGTGCAATTTTAAATTTATTTTTTTATGTTCAAAAAAAGTTTCTACCCAACTTTCCACAGAGACTTTGCCTTTTTGGGCGAAGTGATCTTTTAAGGCGGTGGCTACTTTTGGGGCGTTTGCCAGCAATTCTTCTAAAACAGTTTCTTTTTCAGACAAAGGCAAAAGTGATTTTTTGAAATAATTTTGGACGGAGGTGGTTATTGTTTGTTCGACCCCACCCCATCCCGCTTTGCGGGATTGCCCCTCACCTTGCGAAGGTGAGGGGCGAGATCTCCACACATTGGCCAACGCTTCATGCATAGCGCTGCCCTTTTCCGAGCTGGCGCTTGGGGCTTCAGGAAGCTTTAAAATGCTTTTGTAAAAAAATTTGGCAGGACATTCCATAAAATGATTGAGGGCGGTGACTGAGAGCCCGTTTTCTAAAAGCGCGCTTTTAGCATATTCCACTTTTTCTTTATTTTGTTTTTCTTCTCTGCCTTTAAAACTTCGTGGCGCGTTTGTTTTTGTCGTTTTAACGAGCTCTGTTTTATAAATTAAATTTTGGTCAAGTTCGTCTATAAAACGCAACGGCGTCTCAGTTTTGCTCAAATTATCTTCTCGATGGTAGCTTATGCAGATGTGTTTTTTGGCGCGGGTCAAAGCTACATAAAAAAGACGCCTTTCGTCGCGAATATCATCATCCGCTTCTTTTTCTTTAGGCAGGACAAAATAGGAACCGCGATTTTTCCTAATCCAAGATTCTTCGGTGGCGTAAGGCAGAAAAACATAATCAAATTCCAGCCCTTTTGAGCCATGGGCGGTCATAATGGTAATTTGCGATTGAGTTTGCCCTGTATTTATTTTGACAGCTCGGCGTTCCGCGGATTTTTTATAAGCAAGCAGCTCTTCAATTAAAAACTTCGGGTTTTCAATGTCACTGGCGCGCGCCAAATCTTCAGCCAAAGCCATAATACCGCGCCATACTTCTGCCGAAAGGGGGCTTTTGCTCGCTATGTTTGAAAATCCAGACAAGTCGGCAGCCAAAATCAAATATTCTATAACACCGGCACTACTGATTATTTTTTGCAATTTGGGAATGGCCGGAATTTGTTTTTGTATTTCTGCCAAATTGCCGCTCCTGACCAGTTTTATAAATTTAACTTGATTCTGGAAATCCAAACCCCACAAACCACCAACAAAAGTCTCGGCCAAGGCCTCTATATTACCAGGATTTGCCAAAAATTCCAAAAGTGAAAAATAAAGCGCGCCGACTGGATGCGAAAATATATTGGCTCCTCTCTCAGCCGAAGCGGGAATGTCATTTTCTTCCAGTAAAGAAAATATATTAGCCACATCGCTGTTTTTACGGACTATGATAGCAATAGCGATTTTGCTGTCATTTTTTAAAAGTTTATGAAGTTTTTTCACCAAATGCGCTTCTTCGGTTTCTGTATTTGGCGCAAGGATTAAATCCAAAGGACGGGCTTTCTCCTTGGTTCCCGACCTGAGCTTTAAGCGCAGGTTTTGGTGCTCTTTTTCGCCGTAATTTTTTTCAATCATCCGATGAGAAGCGTCCAAAATGTGCTGATGCGACCTGTAATTATCCGTCAGAGAAATCACTTTCATTCCGCCCCATATTTTTTGGAAACTCAGAAAGTTTTCCACCGAAGCGCCTTGAAAACGGTAAATAGCCTGCTTCTCGTCCCCCACTACGAATAAATTTGGGGTATCAAAAAAATCCGCGATGACGCGCACAATCAAATTTTGGGCATCGTTAGTGTCTTGATGCTCGTCAACGAGTATGTAAAGAAATTTTTCCTGCAGAATCTGTAAAAGCAGTTTGTCTTCCCGCAAAGTTTTTAGCAGTTCAAAAATTAAATCATCAAAATCTATTTTTTTCTCTTCCCTTTTTTTATTTTCATACGCTTCATAAACATAGCTGAATAAAATGGTGCGTTCGCATTTTTCAATGCGTCTTAAAGCTTCGGCTTTCATTTCGCCCTTGCTTTTGCCACATGACGATACCTCTTCTGGGTCACTTTTTATTCTTTCAATTTCATCCTCGGAAAAACTTTTAAGCACTTCTGGCGTCCAAGCTTCCTGTTTGGCATCGCTTATCGCTCCTATAATTTTGGCAATATAAAAATCAGGATCGCCTATCGGGTGAAGCTTGCTGAATTTCTTTTGGCTGAGAATTCCGCGCAAAAGCTTTTCTGTTTCAATATCGGTAATTTGTTTGGAGCGGGAAAGATGGGGAAAATGGTCTCCAAATTCAGCGATGACAGAAGCGGCAAAGCCGTGAAAGGTGTATATGGCTACCTCAAGCGCTCTTTCTCCCATTATTTCGCGCAATTTAGCCCGCATCGCTTTGGCTCCCGATTCTGTGAAAGTGAGGGCCAAAATTCCTGATGCTGGCGTGTCTGTTTTTAATAAAATATTGGCAATGCGCAATGTCAGTATTGTGGTTTTGCCGGTGCCCGGCCCGGCCACCACCATTACCGGCCCTTCAATAGCATCCACCGCCTCTCTCTGTTTGATATTCAATTTGGCATATTCTATTTTGAATTTTTTGGCGACCATAAACCAATAATATCATAGCCCCCAAATTTATAAATTTTAAAAGAAATGCTGAAGGCGCTTGATTTTTTCATGCTGGCGCATTTTTTCCAGAGCCTTGGCTTCAATTTGACGGATGCGCTCGCGGGTAACACCGAATTCTTTTCCCACATCCTCCAAAGTGTGGTAGATGCCGTCAACTAAACCGTTCCGCATCTCAATTATTTTCTTTTCTTTGGGCGGCAAGTCGGCTAATATTTCAGCTAACTGGTCGCGGATGATGCGGCGGTTGGAATCTTGGTCTGGAGCCGTAATTTTTTCATCAGCCACAAAATCGCTTAAAGTTGATTTGCTGTCATCTTCATCTCCGACCGGCGATTCCAGAGAAATAGTGCCTTGGTCAATTTTTTCAATCATATAAATTTTCTCCGGCTCCAAACCCATTTCCACCGCTATTTCTTCCGGCAACGGATCTCGCCCTAAATCTTGAGAAAGCCGGCGCACTACCTGTTTGTATTTGGCAATGGTCTCAACCATATGGACCGGCACTCGGATAGTTCTGGATTGGTCGGCCAGCGCTCTGGTGATGGCTTGCCTTATCCACCAGGTGGCATAAGTGGAAAATTTGTAGCCTTTAGTATAATCAAATTTGTCAACGGCTTTAAACAAACCCAGATTTCCTTCTTGAATGAGATCAAGTAAAGTCAAATCAGAGCTTCGGCCGACATATTTCTTGGCGATAGAAACCACCAAGCGAAGGTTGGCTCTGGCCAAAATATTTTTTGCCTCTGCGTCTCCATCCAGTATTCTTTTGGCCAATTCTTTTTCCATGGCGCCGGAAATAAGGGCGTGCTGGCCTATTTCTTTAAGATACATTTGAATAGAATCATAAGAAGCCTCGTCCTTAAAATGATCTTTGATTTTGCTTATGGAAGCTTCCTCCAATAATCTGCCACCCTCAAGAATATCAATGCCGGCGGCCGAACATTCTTCATATATTTCTTCAAGCAAAATAATGTCATCTTCGATGGTTGGAAATTCTTTTAAAATTTCATCAAAAGTAATAAAACCCCTTTCTTTGCCCTTGGCCATCAAATTTTCTTTTTTTAAATCGGACTCCGATTTTTTTATTTCTTTTTTTGTTTTTTTAAGAATGCGCTTTTTGGGCAATAATTTCCTCTTCTTATTTTTTTTGATTTTTCTCGCCTTTGTTTTTTTAGCCATTTTATTTTAGTAATTATTTTTTTTAATATTTTTTTGTATTTCTTCAAGTTCTTTTTTTAATTCTCTTTCTCTTTCTTTTGAAATATCTTTATCATCGAGCATTATAGCTGTTTCTTGAAGTTTTTGTTTAAGCTTTCTAAGTTCAATTCTTTTTAAAATATCTTCATTGGTTTTCTCTATGTCAATTTTTAAACCATATCTCTCCGCTTCAAAAATCAAAGCCTCTTTTTCATCTTTAAAATTTTCTTCTTTTTCTAATCCCCCAACATCTAAATCTTTAAATCTTCCAATCTTCTTCAAGTCATCCCAAACCGCCTCTTCCCCCACTTTCATTTTCAAAGCTATTTTTTTTACAAATTGGGATTTTTCTATGTCGCTTCTTATGAGATTGGCCAAAGGCAATACGCTTTTTAAAATTTCCCGGGTCAAATTTCTACCTTCATTTTTCTTTAAAGTTTTGTTTAAGGCAAAATCCGTAAAATGCTCCGATTTTTTTAAAGCTTCTCTCCATTTTTCCGGATTTTCTTTGGCTACCGAAGCGGGGTCTTCGCCTTTGGGCAAGGAGGCAATCTTAACTTCCATTCCCAGAGACAGGGCCAATTCCGCCGCTCTGCTGGAAGCCTTCTCGCCCGATAAATCAGAATCATAAGCTATAATGACTCTATTTGAAAGTTTTTGCATTTTTTTTAAATGAAGTTCGGTCAAAGCGGTGCCTGAAGAAGCTACTGTATTCAAGACGCCGGCCTGATGAGACATTACAAGGTCTATCTGTCCTTCCACCAAAACAGTATAATCCAACTTGCGAATATAATTTTTGGCAATGTTAAACCCATATAATACTTCCGATTTGTAAAATAATTTTGTTTCCGGCGAATTTAAATATTTCGGCGTCTTATCATCTTCTTTCATGGCCCGTCCGGAAAAAGCTATGATTCTGTCAGTGGAATCGAAAATTGGAAACATAATTCTGTTTCTGAATGTATCATAAAATTTTTCCTGCCGATTTCCTTCCGCTGTCTTTTTAATCAAGCCCGCTTCAAGCATATTTCCTCTGGGAAATCCCTTCTCAACCAAATAATCATGCAAACTTCTCCACTCATCTTTGGAGAAGCCCAGCCGCCATTTTTTGATTGAATTTTGGGTCAATCCCCTCTTTTTTAAATATTCCGAAGCGTTTTTGTTTTCCGTCAGCTGTTTTTCAAAAAAATTGGTCGCCCTCTCCATAATTTCAAAAAGGTTTTCTTTCTCGTCCGGTCTCTCGTCCTTTTTAAAATTCTTTAATTCCACGCCGGCTCTGTCCGCTAAAATTTTCAACACTCCTTTAAAATCAAGGCCTTCAAATTTTTGAACAAAAGAAAAAATATCCCCCTTTTCCCCGCAACCGAAGCAGTAAAAACTTTGCCGAGTGGGCGATATAAAAAAACTCGGTGTCTTCTCGTTATGGAACGGACATTTGGCCTTAAAATTTATGCCCGCTTTTTCCACCTTTATATACGAAGACACCACATCCACAATATTCAGCCGTTCCTTTATTTGTTCAGTATTTGATGACATTTTGATTATTCACATTTTGACACTTGACAATAACTTTGATTTTGATATACTGCTGATACAAATCTCCATTAGGAGGCAATCGCTCTTGCGAAAGCGAGAGTGCAATCACCCAAAAACAGCCTTAATCAGGGCTGTTTTTAATTCTCCAAAAGACCCACTACCAATTTTGTCAATTATTCTAACCAGTCTTTTTGAAGAAATTGTTCGGGCCTGTGATAAAAGAGCTGCGGTTTCAAAATCAGATGTTTCTACATTAACTCTGTAATAATACTTATTTTCTTTTAAAACAGAAGAGCATGGAATACCAAACAAAAGATCTTTATTAAATTTTTTAATTATAATAAATGGTCTAACAAAACGAACATCTTTCCCGTCTTCTTCATGGCCTATATTTTCTCCAATGTTTGCCCACCAAATCTCTTGTTCATTGAAACCAGGAGGATTTTTCTTTAAATGAAGAAATTCTTTTATTTTTATCCACTCCAAAAATCTTTTCATGATTATTTTATTTTTCAGTAAAATATTTTTTAAGAACATCAAAAAAATCGCTACCATCGTCTACTTCTTTGTAATTATTCTTGTCCACCCATTGATATTTGTCATGTTCTTCACTTAGTTTTAAATCACCTGATACATATTTGCATTTGAATGCAACTAGATAAACTACCTTGCCATAATTTCGACTAGTTTTTGAAAATTCATGATACCAAACATGAAATGGATCAAAAACGTCAATTTCTAGATTAGTTTCTTCTCGCACTTCTCTTCTCAGAGCTTCAATTAGACTCGAAGCATCTCTATCTTTAGCCTCGTCTTCTTGAATTTTTCCTCCGGGGAAATCAAGTCCCTCAACGGGATCGCCTAACACCAAAACTTTTCCATCTTTTTTAATGAAGGCCTTTTGTCCGACACAAAACAATGCATCGTTTTTCATATTTTATTTTTCTAATTTTAATTATTTTGTTCCAATTCTTTTTGCAATTCTTTAATGAGGTTGTATTTTTCGCTGCCCGGGAAACCGGTGCCGGCCGGAATGAGGCGGCCAATGATGACATTTTCTTTCAATCCTTTCAGTTCGTCTTCGGTGCCGCGCAGGGAATTTTGGATAAGCATTCTGGTGGTGTGCTGGAACGAAGCCGAAGAAAGGAAACTTTTTCTGGAAAGAGACACCTCCGTAATGCCGAATAACAATGATTCCGCTTTAGCCTCTTCCTTACCGGCTTTTTTAGCCATCTCATTTTCCAAAAGAAGGTCGCTTTGGGAGACAATATCTCCCTGTGAAAATCTGGTTTCTCCCGGATGTTTTATTCTTCTTCTGGAAAACATCTGTTTGATGATGACCTCAATATGCTTACGGGAAACCGGTTCTCCCTGCAGTTCGTATATTTTCGTTATTTCATGAATAATGTAATTTTGAGTTTTTTCTTTGCCGGCATATTTGAATAATTCATCTAAATCAATCGAGCCGTCGGTCAGCAGGTCGCCCTTATTCACTTTGTCTCCAACTTTAATCAAGACTAATCGATGATAGTTTGCCAAATACTCAACATTGGTTTTAGTTTTACTTTTTTCCCCATCTTCCGGCAAGACTATTATTATTTTATCTTTGCCATCTGTCTTTATTTCACTCACCATGCCGCTTACTTTTGAAATTAGGGCGGGGTTTTTGGGCGATCTGTTCTCAAAGACTTCTTCTACTCTCGGCAGTCCGGAAGTAATATCTCCGCCAACCGAAGCGGTGCCTCCGGCGTGAAAAGTTCTCATGGTAAGTTGAGTACCGGGCTCGCCAATGGCTTGAGCCGCTACCGTACCAACGGCTTCGCCAAGCTCAACTATTTTATTTTTGCCTAAATCTACTCCGTAACAATGAATGCAAATGCCATCCAAAGTTTTACAGGTGATAGGCGACCTGACCAATAGACTGGAAATGCCGGCCGCTTCCACTTTGGCGGCATCGTCTCTGGAAAGAAAATGATTTCTTTTGAATAAAACTTTTCCTTCTTTGTCCTTGGCATCTTCTGCCAAGAATCGGCCTTTGGCGATTTTAGCGATTGAGACTTCAATGCCGGAAGAAGTGATATTGCTGAGTGCGACTCCTTCTTTGCTGCCGCAATCCTCCTCGGTTACCAGGCTATCTTGGGCAACATCAAAAAGTTTTCTAGTTAGATATCCGGCCTTAGCGGTGTTTAAAGCAGTGTCGGTCAAACCTTTTCTGGCGCCGTGAGTGGTGATGAAATATTCTATTGGAGTCAACCCTTCTTTATTTGAAGAAATTATAGGAAAATCAATGGTTTCTCCGGCGGTATTGATAATCAATCCTTTCATACCGGCCATTTGTGTTAATTGGCCCATTGAGCCTCTGGCGCCGGATTTGACCAAGTCATAAACGGAACCGGTTTTATCCATCGCTTCCTGCATTGCTTTTTCAACCTCATCTTTGGTGGCTGTCCATATTTCAATATTTTTAGATCTTTTTTCACTATATGAAAGCAGCCCGGAATCATACTGGTCTTTGACTAAAGCCACTTTAACTTTGGCCCTGTCTATTATTTCGTATTTATTTTTTGGCACTGTCACATCCTCAATGCTCCAAGTGATTCCGGAAACTGTCGCATAGCGAAAACCAAATTCTTTAATCTTGTCCATTATGGGGGGTATTGATTCTATGCCATAATGATGGATCAAATCATCAACGATAGCCTTCATTTTTTTATTGTCTATTTCGGCATTAATGAAAGGATAATCGCTTGGCAAAACAGAATTAAACAAAAGCCGGCCGACACTGGTTTCAAACAATTCGTTGTTAAATTTGGCGTATTTAGGAGAATTAGTCCCCAAGACTTTTATTTTTGCCCGATAATCAACTATATCAAAATCATGGGCGGTAATAGCTTTGTTGGGGCTCGGAAATATCATACCCTCCCCTTTTTCTCCTTTTACATCTTTGGTCATCCAATAACAGCCCAGTATTATATCTAGCGGCTTATTTGAAATAGTCGGATCGCCGCTACCCGGCTTCAAGATGTTTCTATCTGAGGCCATAATTATCTTAGCTTCAAGCTGAGCTTCGGGAGAAAGCGGCACATGGACCGCCATTTGGTCTCCGTCAAAGTCCGCATTGAAAGCGTTGCAGACCAGCGGATGCACTTGAATGGCGTTGCCTTCTATCAAAATCGGCTTAAAAGCCTGAATACCAAGTCGGTGAAGAGTGGGAGCTCTGTTTAACAGGACATATTTATCTTTAATCACTTCTTCTAAAATTGCCCAAACTTCCGGTATTTTGTCGTCAATCAGGCGGCTGGCGCCGCGAACATTATAAGCCAGCTCCTGCTTCAAAAGCATTGAGATGACAAATGGCTTGAACAATTCCAAAGCCATATGCTTTGGCAGACCGCACTGATGAAGCTTAAGGTCGGGACCGACTACAATAACCGACCGGCCGGAGTAATCAACTCTTTTACCCAAAAGATTTTGGCGGAAAAGACCTCGCTTGCCCTTAAGATTATCGGCCAGCGATTTAAGCTCTCTGGATTTGTTGGCCTGAGAGGTAACCTGCTGGCTGTTATTGTGCCTGATGGAATTGTCTATGAGGGCATCCACCGCTTCTTGCAGGATTCTTTTTTCATTTCTTAAAATAACATCTGGGGCGCTTATCTCTTTTAATTTTTTTAATCTGTTATTCCTATTAATAACTCTTCTATACAAATCATTGACATCGCTGGTGGCATAGCGGCCTCCGTCCAGCGGCACCATCGGTCGCATGGCTGGCGGAATGACAGGAATTCTAGTCAAAAACATCCACTCCGGCCTGGTGTTTGACCTTATCATTGACTGAATGAGCGACAGTCTTTTAGCGACCTTGGCCGATTCAATAGATTTTGAACTCTCGAGCTCTTTTTTAACCTTCCCTTCCAATTTATTCAGGTCAATCGCTCTGAAAATATTATAGATGGCTTCAGCTCCTATTTCCGCTTCAAAGAAAGTGCCGTACTTTACGGAATAGTTGTGATAAACGACTTCATCAATAACCTTGCCCTCCACAATGCTTTCAATTTCTTTTTTTCTGGAGAGCAGTTTCTCTTTCAATTCCTCTTTGCTTTTTTCTTCGGTTATGTTTTTTATCCTTGATTTGAATTCAGCGTCCAAATCCCTCAAAATTGTTTGTTTTTCCTCATTGGATACTTTGGTAATGATGTAGCCGGCAAAATAAATCACCTTTTCCACATCAGCGGAAGCGGTGCCGAGCAGGAGAGCAATGCGCGAGGGCATGCTTTTAAGAAACCAAATATGGGCCACCGGCGCCGAAAGGTCAATATGACCCATTCTTTCCCTACGCACTATGGAGCGAGTTATCTCCACACCGCACTTTTCACAGACGATGCCCTTATATCTGATACCTTTGTATTTGCCGCAATAGCATTCATAATCCTTGTCCGGGCCGAATATTTTTTCGTCAAAAAGGCCATGGCGCTCGCTTCTTTGGGTGCGGTAATTTATGGTCTCCGGCTTGGTAACCTCCCCAAAAGACCAATTTTTAATCGCTTCCGGAGAAGCCAGAGAAAGCTTGATGATGTCAAAATCTGCCGCTAAGTTTGAATTTTTATTGATCATTTTTTATGGGATTACTTTTTAATAATTCCACATTCAAAGCCAGTCCCCGCAAATTGCTGACCAAGACATTAAAGGCGGCCGGCAAATTTTCTCCTCTCATCCTCTCTCCCTTTACTATGGAATCAAAGGCGGCGCTTCGGCCGATGATATCGTCTGATTTTATAGTGAGCATTTCCCTCAAAGTGTAAGCGGCGCCATGCCCCAAAAGCGCCCAGACTTCCATTTCTCCGAATCTTTGTCCGCCACCCTGAGCTTTGCCACCCAAAGGCTGTTGAGTAATGAGAGAATAAGGGCCGATAGAACGCATATGTATCTTGTCTTCCACCATATGGTCAAGCTTAAGTATATACATATAGCCAATAGCGGTTTCTTGTTTGAAAGCCTCTCCCGTTCGGCCGTCATAAAGCTGCACTTTCCCATTTTCGTTCCAACCAGCCTTTTTTAATTCTTCCTTTATTTCTTTATCAGTCGCTCCCGCAAACGGAGGCACAATCGCCTGATAGCCCAAAGTTTTGGCGGCCAAACCCAAATGCATCTCCAATATTTGGCCCAAATTCATTCTTGAAGGCACCCCAAGCGGGGTAAGAATCATATCAATCGGCGTGCCGTCGGCGGCGTAAGGCATATCCTCCACCGGCAATATTTTGGAAATAACTCCCTTATTGCCGTGCCGACCGGCCAGTTTGTCTCCGACGGAAACATTTCTAATTTGGGCTATTTCTATATGAATTCTTTTTATGATGCCTGATTCCAGTTTGTCGCCTTTTTCTCTGGAGAATATCTGAACATTTATGATTCGGCCTTTTTTGCCGCCCTCCACTCTTTTAGAAGTGTCTTTCACATCGCGCGCCTTCTCTCCGAAAAGCGAACGCAAGAGTCTTTCTTCCGGAGTGAGCTGGCTCTCTCCTTTTGGCGTAATTTTACCGACTAGAATGTCTCCCGGATTAACTTCCGCCCCTATTCTAATGACGCCGTCTTCAGCCAGATTTTTTAATTTATTCTCTCCTACATTCGGGATGTCGCAAGTGGTGATTTCCGGTCCAAGTTTGGTATCGCGCACATTGACCACCACTTCATCTATATGGATGGTTGTAAATTTATTTTCTTTGATAAGCCGTTCCGAAAGAATAATGGCATCTTCATAATTTGCTCCAGACCAGGACAAAAAAGCAATCAAAATATTTTGGCCCAAAGCCATTTCTCCCTGCACCGAGGTCAGTGTATCAGCTAAAACATCGCCGCGTCTGACATGGTCTCCTATATTAACGATAGGTCTTTGATGAAAACAGGTGGCGTTATTGGTTTTGGCAAAATTAATAAGTTTATAAAAAGTCCTGCTGTTTTTATTGTCAATTGTCTCAATGGAATTTCCATCAACTCTTAAGACTACTCCATCACTTGAAGCAATCAGCAGTCTGCCGGTATCTTTCATGGCCGAACCTTCAATACCGGTGGCTACCAGAGAGGCTTCCGGCTCAACACAGGGAGTAGCTTGCTTTTGCATATTAGAACCCATCAGGGCTCGACCAGCGTCATTATGATTTAAAAACGGTATCAGAGAAGTGGCGATGGAAAAAGCTTGATTAGTGGCCACATCCATATAATCCACTTTGGATTTTGATGTCAAGTCGGGCTTGCCGTTTATGCGAACCTCCACCATTTCTTCTTTAATATTTCCTTTCTCATCTGTCTCCACTGCGGCATGGGCTATTGTAAATTTTTCTTCCTCCAAAGCGTTTAAATATTCTATTTCGCTGGTGATTTTGCCATTTTTAACTTTGACATATGGGGTTTCTATCATGCCAAACTCGTTAATGCGAGCATAAAGAGCCAAGTGCAGAATCAAACCGATGTTCGGGCCTTCCGGAGTATGAATGGGGCAAAGCCGGCCGTAGTGGGAAGTATGAACATCGCGCACTTCAAAACCGGCGCGAGAACGGTTCAAACCGCCTGGCCCCAAAGCCGAAAGCTGGCGCAAATGCTCAATTTCAGCCAGAGGATTTTCTTGGCCCATAAATTGGGAAAGCTGGTTGGTGGTGAAAAACTCTTTTAGTCTGGCCTGCAAAGGTTTTGGTATTATAAATTGGATCGGCAAAGTTACATCGGTGTCCACTGTGGACATTCTGTTCTGCATATTTCTTTTAATCTGAGCCATGCCTATCCTGAATTTCTGCTGCAAAAGTTCGCCCACATACCTCACTCTTCGGCTGCCGAGATGGTCAATGTCGTCTTCTATTGAATTAGGAGTAACATTTAAAGATATAATTTGGTTTATTACCAATCGCAAGTCATCAAGATTAAGAGTCCTTCTGTCGGAGCCTTTACCGCTGGTCGGCAAATTGAATCTGGAATTAAATCTGAATCGGCCCACCTTTTGCAGGTCGTATCTGTCGGTATCAAACAAGTTTTTAAAAAATTCTTTGGCATTATCAGCGGTGGCCAAATCGCCATCCCTCAGCCGGCGGTATATTTCCACAAAAGATTCTTCGGCTGTTTTGGCGTGGTCTTTGGCCAGAGATTTTTCCAAATATTCCTTGGCATCCTTGTTGTCTTTGAAGAGCTCAAAGATATCCGAATCGGTTTCGGCTCCGAAGGCTCGCAAAAGAGAAGTAACCGGAAATTTTCTTTTTCGGTCAATGCGAACATAGATAGCTTTATCCACATCCGTTTCAATTTCAATCCAAGCTCCGCGGGCCGGTATGATTTTCACTCCAAAAAGGGATTTACCCTTCAATTCCAGTTTGGTGAAAAATACTCCAAAAGACCTGGCCAACTGGGGCACAATCACTCTTTCCACTCCACTTATTATAAAAGTGCCGTGGGGAGTCATTATCGGAAAATCAGTCATAAAAAGCTCCTGCTCTTTTTCAGTATTTAAAGTTTTATTGGTCAAACGCACTTTGACCTTGAGTGGCGCCTCGTAGGAAAGTTTTTTTTCTTTGGCGTAATACTCATCATGCTTCGGCTTTTCCAGTTCAAAGCTCAAAAACTCAAACTTGAATTTTTTGCCAGAGGTGTCATTAATGGCGGTAAACTCGTCAAACACTTCTTTGATGCCTTTCTCAACCAGCCAATTGAAGGACTCCACCTGGTCTTTGACCAAGTTGGGAATCGGCACCAGCGGTTTTTTAAATTTGCTGAAATATTTTTTAGGCAGGGTTTTTTCTATCATTTTTAATTTATTTTAATTTTTTTTAAAAAATCTTTAAATCTTTCCTTTTTTCAATCTTCCAATTTTATTTAAACACACACAAAAGCACACCCCAAGCCCTTGGGGATTCTTATATCCTCGTTCTTTAACTATTATTTATTTTATAAGTCAAATCGTAGGATTCCGCTTGTAAAATATAGCTGTTTTTGGTTATAAACAGCTCACCATTGACAAGCCACAACTCAATCATTCAATAGTAATCACCAGTATATACCCCCAAAAAATCTTGTCAAGTTTGTCAACCATTGGCTGTGGATAATCAAATAATCAAAGGTGCCCTTTGAGTTTTAGGATGTGTGGTGTAATTTATTTTCCCGCTTTTAGTAATGCGATCACAAACATGGACTCGGCCCAGCTGAGAGGGATGTTGTCATTGGGTTTGTCGGAGTCGGAGTAATAAAGTTCGGGAATTTGGCCTTTATAAATTGTTTTGAATGATTTTTTGAGATACTCTTGTGAGAGTATCTCATC
>JBBUFS010000015.1:0-3221 GCA_038056395.1 Patescibacteria group bacterium
CCTTAGTTGGGGGTTTGCTCAAAGAATGTTCGAACTTCGCCCAAAAAACACCGCCTTCGCCTCGCCGAAGCTCCGTCTGGGAGCGGAGGCGGGCTTCGCCGAGGCTACGGCGTGACAATGTCCGCCCAAGGAACGACGAAGTTTTAACGAAGTCGTCTAAAAAAATATGAATAAATTCTTTTATGTTTATACCCTATCCTGCAAAGATGGTTTTTATACTGGTTGTACCGATAATCTCAAAGAAAGAATTGGGCGCCACACCAAAGGTTATGTTCCGGCAACAAAGGAAAGAAGGCCAGTTAAGTTGATAAACTACATCGCATTTAAAGATAAATATCTGGCTTTCAGTTTCGAAAAATATTTAAAATCCGGTTCGGGCAGGGCTTTTATCAAAAAACATTTTATGTAAAATAGGCTTTATTTTTCTCTAAATTTAAATTAAACTGGATGTATGAAAGATTTAAAATTTGAAGTTACAAAAGAAGTTCTCGACCTCGGTGTAAAAATCCTTGCTGCTAGGATTATTGGTGTCCAAAATACTGATTCAAATACAAACTTTGAAACATATAAAAATTCTGAATTGGAAAAAATTAAGCAAGAATGGGTAGGTAGGAAGTATAAAGATGACCCTGTTCTTGCAGGATTTAGAGATTTGCATACTAAAGTTGGAAGGAGCAATCGCGACTATGTTGCTTCCCCCGAAGGATTACGTTGGTTGTTTTTGGAGCGAAACCGCTTTCCTCATATCAACACTCTTGTTGATATCTACAATCTCATATCAATAAAGACTGGACTGGCACTAGGATCACACGATATTGATAGGGTGCAAGGTAATATTTATTTACGATTCACAAAGGGTGACGAAATTTTTGTTCCACTTGGTAAAACAGAACCGTTAGCGATATTTCCTGGTGAATATGGTTATATTGATGATGGAAATAATGTGATTTGCAGATTGGAAGTTTTACAGGTTGAACCCACAAAGATTACCGTTGATAGCAAGGATATTTTTATGATTATAGAGGGAAATGTAAACACAGATGTAGAATATGTCAGAAATGCTGCCAAAGAAGTTTGTGATTTAATAATTAAATATTGTGGTGGGTCATATTCTTTCTTAAACGAGCTGAATTAAATAATTTACTTTATTTGCTATACTGAGTATGAAAAACAGGAAAATTATTAACCAAAAGATTGAATTCTCTCTCAATTTGCTTCCCTGAGAGTTCTCCTTCAACTAGTTCAGGATAAATGAACTCATCTAATGCCGTTCCGCACGTATTGACAAATAGAGTACGGGGGTATACCCTATAGGCATGGTAGATCAAAATTTAAAAAGGCGCGCATTGCATAGGGCGAAAATTATTAGAGGCCAGTTAGATGGCTTGGTTAAAGCCATAGAAAAAGAAACATATTGCACCGACTTATTGGGCCAGTCTCTTTCTATTCAGAGGTCACTCAAAAGTCTTGATGCTTTTCTTCTTGAAAATCATTTAAGAAGTCACGTTAAACACCAGATGCAAAATAAGAATGAGAGAGAAAAAGCAATTGGTGAATTGATAAAGGTCTATACCTTATCAAATAAATAATAATGCGATTAAATATTATTAACTAATTCAACTACTATGATGTATGGACTATATGACAATTA
Organism: Patescibacteria group bacterium; assembly: GCA_038056395.1. GTDB lineage: Bacteria > Patescibacteriota > Minisyncoccia > Phycocordibacterales > WO2-35-19 > WO2-35-19. Next base: position 1,652 of record JBBUFS010000015.1, read on the forward strand.
TGGAGGTTGGGGACCAGGAAATATGATGGGTTGGTTCGGGGGCGGCCTTATGATGATAGTGTTCTGGGTTTTGCTTGTAGTCTTCATTGTTTGGATTGTGCGCGAGATTGGCGGCAAAAGCTCTCGCTCTTCGGGTAACTCAAACGCGCTCGACATTTTGAATGAGCGTTATGCCAAGGGCGAAATAGACAAAAAGGAATTTGAGGAAAAGAAAAAAGATTTAAGCAACTAAAACTTTCTTGATTCCAGTAAGTTATGCTAAAATGGTCTCATTCATATGGAATTGATTTTATCCAATAGAAAATCCATAAAAATAATATTTGCGCTAATAGCGGTTTCTTTCTTATGGTTCGGCACTTTTGGTCTGCTTATTCATATGAATGAAATGAAGCAAGATGGCCACATGAGCGGTTGTCTGTTTGATGGACAGTCTGAAATATGCGCCATGAATTTTTCGGAGCATATTTCTTCTTGGCAAAGCGCTTTCACGACTCTGCCCCCAAGCAATATGCTATTAAATCTGCTTGCTCTGGCAGTCTTTTCAATTTTTGTGGCAGTATTTTGGCGCAATCCTTTGTTTGAATTCTTTGAACGTGCCCATTTGCGCTGGAAGTTTTATATAAAACGAAATTCGGAACTAAATTTTTTCAATCCTTTGCGGGAAGCTTTTTCTCAAGGTATTCTCAATCCTAAAATATACGACGGAATAATGTAGTCTTGCTGGTTTGCTATAACCGCGAGACTTTTTGTTTAATTCTTTATTAAAAGTAGTTTCTTCTAACTTACATGAACAAAATAATTATTATCGTCACCCTCGTAGTCGTCAGTCTCATTGGCCTGATGATATGGGGCAAATCAGCTCAAAATACTGTTGAAGCCGATACTGGCGCAATAAGTAATCTTACTTATTCCGAAAAATTGTATGACTTTGGCATAATCTCAATGAAGAACGGTTTGGTCACCAAAGACTTTACCGTTACCAATAACACGGAAAAGGATATAGTTATCCCTTCTCTCGTGACTTCGTGCATGTGCACCAAAGCTTACTTCGTAAAACCTGACGGCAGCACTAAGGGGCCGTTTGGTATGCCAAGCATGGGCTTTGTTCCGCCGCTTAACGAAACAATTAAAGTCGGAGAAAGCCGTGTAGTTCGGGCCGTCTACGATCCTAACGCTCACGGTCCCGCTGGTGTCGGACCGATTGACAGATTTCTCATTATGACCGATGCAGTTGGGGGCAAGCTTCAATTAGAAATAAAAGCGATGGTCACCCCATAACAGCTATGAAAAAAACATTAATAACATTAGCTGTCATCACCGTTGCCATTATTGGGATAGTAGTCTTGAAGAATAGCTCTGGAACGTCTTCATTCATTTGGGACTTAAGCGATAAAGGTATTTGGCTTCTGCCACTCGTCCTAGTCTCGTCGCTTCTTGATAGCGTTCATCCGTGCTCGTTCTCGATTCTTCTTATCACGATTGCTTTTCTATTTGGTATGCAGATGACTAGAAAGAAAATTCTGCAGATCGGGGGGACTTATATTGCTGGAATTTTTGCGGCATATCTCCT